>QWOR01000042.1 GCA_003669575.1 Planctomycetota bacterium
GAGGACGACCGTGAGTGTGCCCGGGAGCAGGCCGCCTCCCAGAAGTTCATCGAGTTTGGGAAGTCCGGTTGAGTGGCGTGTGGCAGGCATGGCAGTCAAAACGCAAGGCAGGGAACACAGCTGTCAGAATCCACGACAATAGTGATTGCTACCGGCGATTTCGACTGCAGGGAGAGGAACGAAGACGAGACGCTGAGCCCCTTCCAGTTGGCTCCCAAGCCCGCTGAACCTGACCCGTCGTCATCGGAATGAGAATTGATGTTGCCGGAGAACGATCAACGTGGAAAACTTCCGACCAGTTCATCCGTTCAGGAGCCCGAAAATGTCCTGCTGGCGAGGAATTCCTAATGCAAAAAACGTACAGAAACAATCTGCTCCCACATGGGACGTGAGCATCGCCACCGACTCTTGGCAGGTTCGTGCAGTGAGAAGAATTTATAGCGAAAAGGATACGGTCATGGTGATCGTGAGAGATTGATCGCACCGGCCCTGCATCATTCATTCAATCATCACCAGAGGGATGGTGACGCCGTGTCAAATACTACTCGTCGTCCCCATCCTCTTTCGTCTTCCCACGCAGGTACAACCGAATCGGGACTTCCTTGAAAGGCAGGTCTTCGCGGAAGCGGCCAAGCAGGTAGCGTTCCCATGACGGGCTGAAAAGTTCCACATCGTTGACCTTCACGACGATTGTGGGCGGCTGCACAGCCACCTGGGTCGCGAAGAAGCATTTGGGCGCGCGGTTCTTGGCAATATGCGGCGGGTTGTCTTTGATGGCCTCCTGCAGCACGCGGTTCAGCTGACCCGTACTCACGCGTTCGCGGGCCTGCTTGAAGATCGACTGGGCGAGGTTGATCAGCTGCTTGATGTTGTGAGAGTCCTTGGCGGTGATGAACGCCACGGGGACATGCCGCATGCTCTTGAAGCTGTTCTCGAAGTACTTGCCCCACTTCTCGGTCGTCTGGCCGAGTTCGAGTCCCAGGTCCCACTTGTTGACGACAAAGATGCAGGGCTTGGAGTTGTCCTGGATTTCCTCCATCAACTTCTTATCAACCTGCGAAATCGTCTGTGTCGCATCGAAGAACATAAGGACCACGTCCGCCCGGCGGATGCTCTTCGTGGCTCGGACCAAACCGTAGAACTCGATGTCGTTGGCCAGACTCTTTCGCTTGCGGACCCCGGGCGTGTCGATGGCGACGAATGATTTTCCGTCCAGCTCGAATCGCACGTCGACGCTGTCGCGAGTGGTGCCGGCGATCTCGCTGACGATCATCCGCTCGGTCTCGGCCAGAGCGTTGATGAAGGTGCTCTTGCCGACGTTGCGGCGACCGACGATCGCCATCTTCAGCTCGGGCTCCTCAGCGAGCGTCTTGCCCTCAAGGTCTTCACCCTCTGCCGGAGGAGGCAGGATCGACAGGATGCCTTTCATCAGGTCATCGCGTCCACGATTGGCTCGCACACTGGTCTGCAGCAGCTCGACCGGAGCGAGGGCGTGGAACTCATGAATCTCGGCGTCGGTCTTGGTCGAGTCACACTTGTTGATCACGATCAGCTTTGGCTTGTCGACCTTCCGCAGCCGCTCGGCCACGACGCGATCCAGCGGTGTGACCCCGGTGATGCCATCAACGACAAATAGAATCACTGTCGCCTGGTCGATGGCGGTCTGAATCTGTCGCTCGATGTCTTCGGATAAGTCGTCCGAGTCGACGATCCCGATTCCGCCGGTATCGATCATCTCAAAATAGCGGTCGCCCACGAACATCAGGTGGCCCACGCGGTCGCGTGTCACCCCAGCTGTGGGATCGACGACGGAGACGAGCCGGCCCGCCTGCCAGTTCAGGATCGAGCTTTTGCCCACATTCGGGCGCCCGACGATGACAACTTTTGGAACTGACACAGACTCACCTCGCTACGAACACCCGGACACATAATTCTCGGGAGTTTCCCGGCAGATGCAACCGGGATCGAAAGAAAGGTGATTTGGGATCAGTGTTTCGTGATCTGAGAGCGTCCTACTTCCACTCTGCAGGCAATTCCGGCAGTGTTTCACGCAGGATTTCGAGGATCGCCTGCCGGTCATCGGTGCTCAGGTGGGCGAACTCGGGCGAGCTGTTCTTCCCGGTCAGCACGTCATGGACTTTGGTCAGCACGACCGCCTTCACATCGGCGGGCAGCGACTGGAACGCATCGGAGTAGATCAGGTAGCTGCAGGGGTACTTGAACAGCCGCGTGTGCAGATCGAGATCGCGGAGCGACCGGCCCTTGGAGTCGCGTGGACCGTGCTTCTGGAACTCCTCGGTGAAGGGCGAAGTCCCAGAGACGGGTGATTCCAGTGCGAACTCTCCGCTGTAGAGCATGTACTTGACCAGCTTGTCAGCGACGCCGTTGATGCGTCGGCCCGTCAGTTCGCTGCGAAACTCTTCAGGGCGTTCGAGGGCCTCGTTCATGATCTTGTCATGATGCTGCGCACTGCGGGTTTCAAAGTTTGCCAGCGTAACGAAGTTATGCATCTGCACCTGATGCTCCAGCACCATCAGCGCCACCAGATCGCTGTGCGGGGTCAGGTAATGGCCAACCGAAACAATCTTGCTGAGGTCGGTGACATTGGCCCCGGCCTCGCGGTCGATGTTCTCGGGCGACTTGCGGTGGGCCTGAACATTGCCCATGTGCCGCATCGAGCCGTGTTGGCCGGAGACGTACCAGCCACCCCAGCGCTTGGTGAACGGGCTCGTGTGGTCGGTCGAGAATGTTCCCGAACCGAGCAATGGATGCCCGCCGCCATCAGAATAGACCGACCGGACCAGCAGCCCTGGGACCCCCTGTGTCCGCGACGAGGCGTGGCAGGTCAGACACTGCCCCTTATCTCGCAGGAACGTGGGTTTTGCGGTGTCATCCCCGGGTTTCGCCTGCTCGAGTGTGTAGAAGATCGTCCCCTGCTGCGGGTCCTGGGTCGCGATCTCCAACACTTCACCCTGCTGGCAATATCCGACATAAGTGTCGTCGTTAAAGTACACAGCTCGTGGTCGATCGGGCGAGATTCGACGCAGCTGGAGACTCGTCTTCGAAAAGACGAGCACCTGCGACGATTGTGGGACATCGAGCAGCTGCAGAATCGCGTTGAGGTACCCATGATTTCGCTGGGCCTGGACTTCCACCTCGCCCGCGTCAATTTTGGCCTGCAGCTTCGTCACCCGATTATTGACCGGAGCGGTGTCGTAGGAGATCGGCGCCGCCTCAAACTCTATCTGGGCCATCGCGAAGCTGCACGACAACAGGCAGGCGAAGCCGACCGTTATTCCGGCCAGAACAAGACGCGGAGTCGTCATGGCGATTACCCCAGAGTGAACGCGGGAGAAGGAGTGACCTCTCAGGCAGGCCGATGTCAGCCAAAACAGGCATCGCAAACTCCTCTTTGGATGTTACCCGGTTTTTGAATGCTCATCAAACAGTGTTTCGAGCCATCTTCTTGCTTTCTCGCAGCTTGGAATCGCGAGATGACGATTGTCGCGTTGATCTAAGTCATTGAGCGACGGCAAGAAGAGTTGATTGGTTCACAACCACCGGGGGTATGAACCACAGCCGTATTACGAAAACTTTGCCAGTGTCTGCAGATGGAGATCGACCGACTCGGCGAGTCGGTCGACATGGTACCCACCCTCCAGCAGACTCACGATCCGTCCGCCAGCAGTGATCGAGGCTGCTTCGATCACGCTCCTGGTCAAAGTGCCAAAGTCCTCGACCTCGAGTCCCAGCGACCCGACCGGGTCTTCACGGTGGGCATCGAACCCAGCGCTCAAGAGAATCAGTTGAGGGCGACAATGTTCGACGGCCTGGTCGAGGGCTTTCTCGAACGACTCGATGTATTTCTGACGACTGACCCCGAAAGCAAGTGGGACATTCTGGGTCCAGCCGAGTCCGCGCCCTGTGCCTGTCTCATCCGCATCGCCGGTTCCCGGGTAGAACGGCGAACGATGCAGCGACAGAAAGTAGACCGACCCATCGCTGTAGAAAATGTCCTGAGTCCCGTTTCCGTGGTGGACATCCCAGTCGACGATCAGCACGCGGTCCAGTCCTAATGAATGTCGGGCATGCGCAGCTGCGATCGCCACGTTATTGAAGAGGCAAAACCCCATCGGTTTGGAGACGGTCGCGTGATGGCCCGGCGGGCGGATCAAACACATGGCCCGCTGAAAGTTCCCCTTCACGACCGAGTCGACAGCTGCGACCGCACAAGCGGCTGCTGTGAGAGCCACTTCGTTTGATCGAGGGCAAGCCACGGTGTCGGCGTCGAGGCGACCACCCCCGACTTTGCACAGCTGTTCAATCGCCTTAACCATGAGTGCAGGGTGGACCCGCTCGACCAGTGTCTTGTCGGGCCGGGCGAGTGGTTGCACATCGCAAGAGTCCCAGACCGGCGAGGCTTCGATCTTTGCATGTATGGCTCGCAGTCGTGCAGCTGACTCCGGATGTTTCCCGGTGTCATGCGCGAGAAACAGGTCATCCTTCCAGAGAGCGATACGACGGGCGGTCACAGCGGGCTCACGAATCGGGACCGTACGAAAGGCATCCAGCCTGTCCGGGAGAGACGTGCCCGGACGAAGGTAAACTAATCTTCAGGTGCAATTCCGGGAACGTGAGTTTCAGAAGCTCCCACCAGACGCACGCATTCTCACCTCATTCCTCATCGACCCAGCGCTGAGGCGCCCCGGTCAGGAACCCGTCGGGAACCTCCAGCGAACAGGTGATCTCATCGAACATCGGCTGCAGTTCTTCCAGCTCGGTGTCGGTCCCCTGGCACGAGACTAAAACCGTGCAGTGACTTGTCCGAAACGCCCTCAGCTCGGCCCGGTTCAAGAGTTCAAAGCAGACAAACTCGACATCGCGCCCCTCGCCCGGGTGGCGGGCGATCTCGGTGGAGAGGTCGAACACATCGACCTCATCATAGAGTTCCATGTAAGTGTCGACAGCGGCTTCGAGCACCTCTGCGACCTCGGGCCGTTCGGTCAGGATCGTAGCTGTCCAGTAAGCCGTCTCCCCGGGCGCGACGGTGATCTCGACACACCCCTCGCCCTGCTCTTCGGTGAGGTTCCAGGCTGCGGGGTAAC
>QWOR01000049.1 GCA_003669575.1 Planctomycetota bacterium
GCCAGCAGATGGGCATTCCAGTGAAGTACGTGGGACTGGGTGAGAAAATTGACGACATGCAGGTGTTTTCCCCTGACGACTTCGTCGATGCCCTGTTTGGAGATATTTAAACCTTGATCGCAGTGCTTCCGCTGAGGACATCACTTCCAGGATGGGGGGCCATCCGTTCCAGCTGCAGCTGCGCTTCGAGGGTCGTACTGTGCTTGGCACTGTTGCTGAGCGTTTTGAATCGCTCGTCGGCCGAGGAGGATGTCCCAGAGTCTGCAGCGCACCCCCATCCTCGGCTGCTTACGCATGCGGATGCCAAGTTGCAGGTGTCGCGGCTGAACGTGGCTCTGGAACTGACGAACGCTTATGAACCCAATGGCGTGCGTTATCTGGCGATCAAGCTTGGGTTCCGAAATGCCGGAACCGATGAGATCGTCGTCGTCTCGAATCTCTGTCGTCTACTGGTCGGCAACGACGAGTACCCTCGGGTTCAGTCTGGTCAGGAATTGCGGAACTACCCGGTCCTCATCCGGGGCGAATCGGAGCAGACTGTGGAAGGTCTGCAGGGGGAAAACACAATCACGGTTCCCGCGGGGGGCAAGTCGGTCAACGCCTGGATGCTGTTTGCCGGGTTGCCGCCAGCTCGCGACCTGCCGCCCATGACATTGAAGATTGAAACTTCGACGGGACCTCTTGATCTGGAACTCACGCGAATTGAGAACGAGGGACTGGACCTCCAGCTCGAACGAATCGGACCAGCCGGTCGCGTGGGAATCGCTCGTTTATCGGGAGATTTGAATGCGATCAATGTTTCCCGTTTCGCCGAATTGATCTCCGGTTATGCCGATCAAGGTGTGACGAGGCTGGTCGTCTCGTTCAGTCCTCACAGTTCGATTGGTGATGATCTGACTGAAGAGTGGCTCGTGATGGAGCATGAGGAAGAGAACGAGCGGTTGAGGTTCTTTCCGGTGTGGCCGGGGCTGATCAAACAAGCGGTCTACGCGAAGCTGCCCGGGCATGGCGATGAGTCGGGCGAGTACCTCGCCAGCAGCGAGGCGGAGGCTGTTCAAAAAGTCACTCGCGATCTGATGCCGGCGCTTGATCGTGCAACTCTGATGCGAGAGGTGCGTGTCGGGCACCCGCTGATACGCCGGGCCATTCTGTTCAATGCGGGCGATGTGATTGCCAATGATGATCTGCAGCTGGTCGCAGATTTTTTGAATTCGAAAGACCCCGCGTTTGCTGATCCCGAGATTCGGCGGGCTGCCATTCAGGCACTGAGATCCGCGATCTCACCACAGGCTGCTCCGTTGCTGGAAAGGATTGTCCGTGACGGTTCGCCGCAGGATGCGTTACTCGCCTTAAAGTCTTTAAGTGAATCTCAACAGGCAGAAGCCCAACAGCTGGCCATGCGACTGGCCTCCGAACCCGTTGTTCAGGAACGGGTCGGGCTGACAGCGATCATGCGGGCGGTTGGCGAGTCCCACGATGAGCGCTGGTTACCTCTTTTTCAGACAGCATTCACCAACGCCAATCCCCTGGTTCGCGAAGCGGCGCTCGAGCAGTTGCTGCGGCTGGGCGATGGTCAGCGGCTGGATCTGATCAAGGCCGCGCTGGCCGACAGTCATGATCCGATTCGCGATCGTGCGTTTGAGGCTTTACTTGCAGAGCGGTCGCCGGAAGAGCAACCGCTGTTTGAGCGGGAGGTCATGAATCGAGTGAAAGCGAATCGAAAGGATGATCGCACACTCCTAGCATTACGGGAGATTCGCGATCCTGCCGCACTTCCGCAGATTCTGAAATGGATTGATGAGAGGCCCGGCGAAGATCTGCTGCTGGTGACCACGTATGTGGAGGTCGGTGGTGCTGAGCACATAGGGGGACTGATTGAGCGGTATCCACGGCTGAGCCCCGACAGTCAGGCCTATGTGCTGCGGATGTTGTTTGCTGCAAATCATCCTGACGCCCGCCGCATGATTCAAAGCGGACTTTTGTCGGAGCAGGAAACGGTTTATCGGGTCTGTAAGTTGTTGATGGTGGAATGGGGGGATGACGAGGCTGTAACAGCTCTGGTGGACGCGATTGAGAAATCGCTCCCGAATCACATCCCCCGCGCGGAAGAAATGGTGGAAGGTCTGGGCCTCATCGGCAGTCGGGCAGCCAAACAGGCTCTGGTCGTCATGGAGAACAGCAGCAACTGGGAAACACAGCGAATCGCAGGATTGGGGATGATGATCCTGCGCCAGAGGTCGCCTGTGGCAATCTGGCTGGGAGCCGCAACGGAAAAGACGAACAGCGAGGATTATCTGGGTGCCATTGAGATTCTGAATCTCGCGATGGATGTGGAGCCAGATTCGGCACAGGTCTACAACTCACTCGGTTACGCGCAGATGGGGTTGGTGCGCGGGCTTTCCGGAAGTGAGAAGGCTGACATGATCAAACTGGCGAAGGCCAATTTTGAGAAAGCGCTCACCTTTTCGCCGAATGATCACAATCCGCTGACGGGCGTCGCGATCTGCCTGGCCAATGAAGGGCAGTTCGAAACGGCACTTCGGATGGTTGATACCCCACTGCTCCTCACCAGAAACCAGAACCAGTCGGTGTTTTACTACAATGTGGCATGTGTCTATGGGGTTTCCATCGACCAGTTACTCATGCAGACGGACACCCCGGAACGTGCGACCAAGCTGAAGATGTATCAGACGAGGGGCATGAAGTTCCTGAATTCCGCGGTCCAGATCGGGTTTGGCAATGCCCGATTACTGGATTCAGATCCTGATCTGAATTCTCTTCGTGAACTTCCCGAGTTCAAAAAGCTGGCGGCGAAAATCATGGACGTCGGACCGTAACTCTCCCACGGAATCAATCAGATGCATTCCCCGCTGACCATCTCCAGTCCCAACGGCGAGACCCGTGCGGTCATCCTGCCGACACTCGGTTTCAACTGCATTGAGTTCAGCACCTCTATTGACGGGCAAACCGTGTCCGTTCTGGATACGGAGCCCGGCTTCCAGTCTGGTGAACGTCGTCCGGTGGGGAGCGGGATCCCTCTGCTGTTTCCGTTTCCGAATCGGATCAAGGACGGGAAATTCTCGCACCGGGGGCAGTCATACGTTGTTTCGCCGTCTGAATGGTCACAGCAAACGATTCATGGGTTCTGTGTGAATCGGCCTTGGAAGGTCCTGGAGACGACTTCCCACAGTTTGACCGGAGAATTCCTGTTAAGTCGCGATGCGCCGGCGAGTCGGGCTCAGTGGCCCGCCGATGCCCGGCTGGTGGTGAAGTACACCGTCGATGCTGATCGACTGCATGCGGAGATCACCGTCGAGAACCCCGATACCGTTCCGCTCCCGTGGGGGTTCGGGACGCATCCTTATTTCCGATTGCCATTGGGAGGGGATCACCCTCCTGACGACTGTGTGATCCATGCGGATGCCTCGGAGCAGTGGGAACTTGTCGAGTGCTTCCCGACAGGACAGAAGCATCCAATCCCGGCCAACAAGGATCTGCGTCGAGGCTGGAAATTTGGATCTGGACCGCAAGACGATGTGTACACCGGTCTCGCTCATCGTGAGGGTGCGGTCGTGCAGACTATCGACGATCCCGTGGCCCACCTGCGGTTGACTCAGCGCAGCTGCGATGACTTTCGAGAGCTGGTGGTGTTCACGCCGAAGGGCCGCCCGACGATTTGCCTGGAGCCCTATACCTGCGTGACTGACGCATCGAACCTGAAAGACCTCGGTCTCGATTCTGGATGGCGCGAGCTTGCTCCGGGTGAGCAGGTGAAGCTGTGGTTTGAGATCAGCGTCTCACGAATTTGAGGCGCCCGGGGGATCACCTCACCAACCCGACGCGTCAGTGAGGGCGAGCGTCATAGAAGCGTCTCTCGTTTGCTGGTGATCCTGGGGCGAGTGACACCGTTCAAATTAGAACCACAGGCCGCACCGCCATTCGCCCTCGCTGACGCGTCGGGTTGTTGGTTTATCCCTTGGTCCCTAAAAATCGGCCCATGAGGTCCCAGCCTGCGGGGAGGCGGACACCGGTCTGGCTCGCAGCGAATTCGTCGTAGGTCTGAGAGCCGTTGGCGGACACTCCCGATCCGGCCATTGTAAAAGGCGTAAACCCATGGCTGTGGGTTTTGGTACGCAGGAACGTGGGGTGGTCGGGCGAAATCAGAATGCGGTAGTCGCCCTGCAACTTCAGATACTCATGGACCGGGCCCACGATGTGCTGGTCGATGGCTTCGAGGGCTTTGACCTTCTCGTCAGCGTGTCCTTCGTGGCTCGCTTCATCGGTGGCCTCGACATGGACAACGATGAAGTCGGTGCCGCTCTTCAGGGCGTCGATGGCATAGCGTCCCTTGGCGGCATAGTCGGTGTCGAGATAGCCCGTCGCACCAGGGACTTCAATGATGTTCCAGCCCAGCAACCGTCCGAGACCGCGCAGGAGGTCGACAGCTGTGATGACTGCCCCCTGGACTCCGTAGCGTTCTTTAAAGTTTCGCAGGGCAGGGGCTTTGCCCTGTCCCCACAGCCAGCACTGTGTGGCGGCCAGTTCACCACGGGCCTGATTAGCGGCGTTCGCAGAGAAGAGGCCCCGGCTCTTGTCCATAATGGCCCGCAGGTCACAGGCTCCGCTTCCCAGAGGCAAGTGACCGGCAATCGGCTGCTCGGTGATGTCGTGAGGCGGCACGGTTGTCGTGTCGGAGCTGAAGGGGGCTTTGCGATCGCGAGCCCGCCAGAGCATCAGATTGCGGTAACTGACGCCTTGATAGAACTTGATGTTTTCGTGCCCGCAGTAGGCATGTTGCAGGTCGCGGATCAGTTCGGCCCCCAGATCGTTCGGGATCTGGCCCGCCGTGAAGCTCTTCATCTTCTCGTCAGCGATCGTGACGAAGTTGCAGCGAATCGCCCAGTCATCGGGGCCCAGTTCGATGCCCTGTGCCGCAGCCTCAATAGGGGCGCGGCCGGTGTGGAACTCGAGGGGGCTGTAGCCGAAGAGGCTCATCGTGCCGACATCACTGCCGCTGGGCAGGGAATCCGGCACATTGAGAGACATGCCCGACTCTCCCAATTGGGCGACACGGTCCATATGCGGGACGCGTGCGGCC
>QWOR01000001.1 GCA_003669575.1 Planctomycetota bacterium
TCCCGGCCGTCCGACAGCACGACAACACCTGCCAGCTTGACCCCTTTCCGCTCGGCGGGCGCAGCTGCCATCACCTGCATCAGGTCGGTCTTGTTCCAGCGAATGGAGTCTCCATTCGGTTCCAGGGGGCGTTGCAGGGCTTCCGGGTCAAGCAGCGACACCTCGCCCGCAAAGAGGCAGACCTCGACCTGCCCCAGTTGGGAGAGCTCCTTGATCAGGGGTGTCCCACCGTTCTCCAGCAGACGCCGCGCGATCTCGACTCTCGTCAGCTTCGACACCTCGTCCATCGCACCACGAACGGTATCGCGTCGAGAGTCACTCAATGCAGCCAGGCGGGTCGCGTCGGGCTCTTCCGCAAGCGATACCCATTGCGGCTCCTGTTTCTCATCGAAGGCTTTGCACCATTCTTCGACCGGGAACTCGGGACGAATCAGCCCGAGCGCCTGAGCAGTCCTGAGCTTCTCGGAATCAGTCGCCTGTTCGTCTTTTGTCTCCATGCTCTGCGAGACATCGACTGCGACCATAATGCGGCCCGACCGCTCAACGTCGAGTGTCCACGCCAGCACTGGCTCCAGCAGGATGCCCCCCAGCACGGCCAGCACAATCAGTCGCAATGAGAGCAGGACGTTCCCCAGCTTCCGGGGGATGAGTTGCCGTTCATAGCGGAACAGCAGAACGATCAATGCCGCCCCAGCAGTCAGAAACACAACCAGCACCGCCAGCCAGGCAGCTGATTCGAATCCGTGGAAGACAAGCCGCTGGGTGATCATGAATCAGGCGGGATCGTGAATGGTTCGTGAATCGCGGAGGGTTTCGAGCGGCTGCTGGCTGTGACCGTCACTACTCCGAAGCGTCAGCGAGGGCGAGCAAGAAGGACGTTGACTCCCCCTCAATATCGCAAATCAGAGAACTGAGAATTCACCGACCGACATTCTCCCCGCCGCCATATGCCATCTCCAGAAGTTCAGCGGGGTGATAGACCGGCAGCGGGCGTCCCGCTTCCTTGAGCATGGCCTGGATCTGCAACGTGCAACCCGCGTTGGCCGAGACGAGCGCCTCCGCACCGGTGGCCAGAATGTTCGCGACCTTGCGTTTGCCCAACCGGTCGGCCATCTCGGGCTCGGTCAGGTTGTAACTCCCCGCAGCTCCGCAACAGATGTCCGATTCCGCCAGCGGAACAACAGTCAGCCCGGGGATCAGCTGGAGGAGATCTCGCGGTTGCTGCCGGATCTTCTGGGCATGGACCAGATGACACGCATCGTGGTACGTGACCTTCAGCGGAACAGAGGTCGTCGGTGGAACCGGACCGAGCTTCGCCAGGAATTCCGTCAGATCCTTGACCTTGTGTGCGAACTGCTCGAACCGCTGGTGCATCTGAGGGTCCTGCGGACGAAGCTCTTCTGCGATGTGCCCATAGTCCTTGAGCATCGAGCCACAGCCAGCCACATTGATGATGATCGCGTCGACCGCATCGGGTTCAAAAGATTCGATATTCGCTTCCGCGAATTGAATCGCCGGATCGCTGGCCCCACTGTGATAGTGAATCGCTCCACAGCAGCCCTGCCCCTGGGGGACAATCACATCACACCCGTTCTGCTGCAGCACACGGGCGGTGGCCCAGTTCACATGATCGAACAGAGCTTCGGCCACGCATCCGGTGAATAGTGCCACCTTGGCCCGACGCGGGCCGATGGCCGGGAGCAGCGTCGGAAGTTTCTCCCGCTTCGGTTTCAACACAGGCAGCAGTCGCTGCATCCGCTGCAGCTTCTGCGGCAGCAGGCGAATCAGTCCCGTCGATTCCATCAACCGGTCGAGCCCCAGCTTCTGCATGATCCGGGCGGGCAGCAATGCCCAAGCCAGCCGCTTCGGGTAGGGAAACAGACCGTGCAGTACGATTCTCTGGAACCATCCCGGACTGCTTTTCTGCGCTGACCGCTGTTGCATCTCCACCCGAAACGGTTCGATCAGCCGGCCATACTGCACTCCCGACGGGCAAGCTGTTTCACAGCTGCGACAGTCGAGACACAGGTCCAGATGCCGACCCACGTTGGGGGACATCTCAAGCCGCCCATCGGTCACTGCCCGCATCAGATAGATTCGCCCGCGTGGGCTGTCGTTCTCGTTCCCGGTCTCCAGATAGGTCGGGCATGCCGACGTACAGAGCCCGCAGTGGACACAGTCAAGGAACTTCCCGTAGTCAATGCTGGCCCCCAAACGAGGCTGGCCATCAGACGATGTCGGGCTGGGCAGAGGTGAGGTCATGAACTCAGCAGTGGAACAGGACAAACAGTTCGGTGTTTCCGGTGAACTGCACCAGATCCTGAAGCTGCCATCGGGAGCTTGGCGAAAGGCTGCGATTGGGTGGCATTTGAACTGGGAAACAAGGTGTTTACCTCGGTCTCAGCCACCTGCCAACACTGTCGCAATGTTACCTATACTTATGGCGAATTGCCAATTCTGCCCCCCAGTTTGCCCCCCACCTGTGAAAGTGAGCATTCGACCACTCTGGAAGGTTTCTTGTGGCCACGATACATCACATGTGCGGTCATCTTTCTGCAACTAGTAAACTGGTGCGTCCTGGGTTCAAATCCTGTCGCCCCGACTCCGGTGTGACATCAAATCTCGCCAGTGGTTGCAATAGCGACTGTTGGTGGATTTTTAGGGATTGCAATATTTGATGTATCTGTCTCGTAGTGTGGCAGGTTGAGGTGCTGCCGATTTCACGGAACGCTCAACACTTGGATTACTGGTCGTGAAAGAAATACTCCGTGAGATCCAATCGGAGTTGTTAAAGGTCGTCAACCAACAAGCGTCTGCGTAAGACGTTGTAGTCCACAAGTTAGTCGCCGATTCTTTCAGTGCGGGATCACCACTGCTCTCTAGAACTCCCCAATCGGGTTTCCGTCTGCGACCGTACCTAGCTGTCCGTAAATCTGATAGTCGATGTCCTGGCTTACGAACCGCACCGCTCCGTCGCCCATCAGGAAATGAGCCCCATTCGTATGTTCGCTGCTGAATGCATGCCAGGATCCGTCCGAAATCCCTGAGCCGAGTGGATTTACACCTCCAACTGGAGCTGTGTTCAACGGAATCACACATGTCCCCACAGCCAGAGCGACACCATTGGCGGTGAGTGTCCCCGGGGTCCCAGAGCGGACACCAGCCCACAAAGCCGAAGGGCCATTGCCTGTGCCATCGACCTCCTGCCAGCCCCGCTCTCCGACGAGCACGCTGTTGCTCGTCCCGTCGACCATGTCGCGAAGTCCGCGTTTCGAGTTCTTGCCGAACGTCCCGCCATTATCTGTCAGCGGCAGAAAGTCGAGCAGCAAACCGCCGTTCACACCGACATAGTTGGAGCGGCCACCATAGTTCATCCCCGCTCCAGGGCCACCTGTCCCACTGACCACATTCTTGGAGCCGGTATCGCTGGGGCAACGGAAGGCTGTGAGGACCGTTGACTCAATACCCGAGATCCCAGAATTTCTGTTGTTACCGAGCGAGTCGAGGCCACCGCTGAACCCCCGGTTCATATCGAGTTGATTGAACAGGGGAGCCTGATCCAGGTAGGGGAGAATGAATGCACTCCATCCCCAGCAGTTTGTCGGAGCATTCGAAGCCGAACGTGAGGCATCGTAGACCCACCCCGGAGGAAAGACGCTCGCCATCTCGTGATAGTTATGCAGAGCGAGACCGATCTGCTTCAGGTTGTTTTTGCATTGAGTCCGCCGGGCCGATTCCCGGGCCTGTTGAACTGCGGGTAACAGCAGAGCGATCAAGACTCCAATGATCGCGATCACCACGAGAAGCTCGATCAGCGTAAATCCACGTCGTTTTTGCATGACATATCCTTTGGCTCTGGGCAACCCACTAACAGATTCGCCGTCTTGTGAAGTCATCAGGATCACGGCGGGTTTGGGACATGGTTTTACGAGGAATTTGCGCCCGCGAAGTGAAAAGACACACGCCGGGTGAGGCTGCAACATCCCCTCCCGGCGTGCAAAAGAAATCCCCCGGAGCCGGACAACTAGCGTGTGACCGAGATCTTCGTCGCCACTTTGGTTACGTAGTCGTAGCGGCATTCCGCCCAGTCATTCAGCTTCAGTTCGTCGAGGCTGCCGTTGGCGGTATCGATCGAGATCTTCGTCGACGAATTGATCTTCAGCGCTCCCGAGCCATAGTAGGACTGGCCGACGATCACGGTGCCATTCGCATAGTCAATGGCCGTAATGTAACCGGTGACGCGAGCTTCATAAGTCTTCACACCGCCGCCACCACCACCTCCGCCGCCAGATCCACCTGCAGCGTTAATCACAGCAGGCAAAGCCACGAGGGCCAAGGCCAGGAACACCCAACTGAAACGCTTAAACATCAGCTTCTCCATCCGAACGTGAGACTTGGAGCCAAAGAACACTTCTCCGGCAATCGGGACAACAGGAGGCTTCATCCAAGTCTGGTGAGGGACCAACCATGTGTTGTCGCTGTCTTATTCATCAGGAACGGGATCTGAATGGGACCGGAATTTGTGGGAATTACCAAAACGACCCGGATGTTTCAGCGAGTGCGTTCTCACTCCATCAATCACAATGGTGGCTATCGCCCTGATACAAAAACCACATCCCATGAATGCAAAAAGGTGAGGCCAGCAGTGGTCGCTTGCCTCACCTCCGCAGCAGTACTCGATCAAGACCTACTTCACTGCTTCGACCTTGGAGGCTACTTGAGTCGCCGGGTCGAATAATGCCTGAGCCGCTGAGCCAATTGGCAGCGAGGTGATTGCCACCCGCCGTCCATTGAGCTCCACCTTGGTGGTGGCGGTCACGCCCAGGCTGACCTGAGTCCCGTTGAGTCGCTTGATCACGACTCCATTGGTTGCGACGCCGACCAGCGTTCCCTCCACTTTGCCTGCCTTATTGTTGGCTCCTTTGGCGGCCAGCGTCAGTGACGGCACAGCCATCGAGATAACCGCCAGCATTCCCAGAACCAACCAACGTCTGCGATCAAACATCTCAAACTCCCTCTGAACAGGGCCAAACTCGAGTCCGCAGAACATCTGCGGTCAGGATTGGTCAACCGGTACCATCATCCGGGGAGGAGA
>QWOR01000334.1 GCA_003669575.1 Planctomycetota bacterium
CAAGCCCGAGGTCATCGCCAAAGCCGAAGGCCGCGAAGAGTTCAAGCGGGCGATGGTTAAGATCGGCCTCGATGTCCTGAAGTCGCGGACCGTCCACACGATGGACGAAGCCCGCGAAGCGATGAAGGAAATCGGCCTGCCCATCATCATCCGTGCCAGCTACACGCTCGGCGGTGTGGGCGGCGGGACTGCCTATAACAAGGAAGAGTTCGAGGAGAAGGTCAAGAACGGCCTCGAGCTGTCACCAGTCCACGAAGTTCTGCTCGAGGAGTCGGTCCTCGGGTGGAAGGAATACGAGATGGAGGTGATGCGCGACGTGGCGGATAACGTCGTGATCATCTGTTCGATCGAGAATTTCGACCCGATGGGCGTGCACACGGGTGACTCGATCACCGTCGCTCCAATTCAAACGCTGACAGATAAAGAGTATCAGCGGATGCGCGACGCCACGATCTCCGTCATGCGTGAGATCGGCGTCGAGACCGGGGGCTCGAATGTTCAGTTCGCGATCGATCCGAAATCGGGCCGCATGATCGTCATCGAGATGAACCCGCGCGTGTCGCGCTCCAGTGCCCTGGCATCGAAGGCGACGGGCTTCCCCATCGCCAAGATCGCTGCCAAGCTGGCTGTAGGATACCGCCTTGACGAGATCCAGAACGACATCACCCGCGAAACGCTGGCATGCTTTGAACCGACGATCGACTACGTCGTGACCAAGATCCCGCGCTGGGCCTTCGAAAAGTTCCCCGAGGCCAACTCCGAACTGACCGTGCAGATGAAGTCGGTCGGCGAGACGATGGCCATCGGCCGCACGTTTAAGGAGTCGCTCCAGAAAGCATTGCGTGGTCTCGAAATCGGCCACTTCGGGCTCGGTGGCGGCAAGAAGGACCTGTGGGGCACCGAGAATCAACCTTCCAACGGTGATATCCGAGCCGGCCTGTCGCGTCCGAACTCGGAGCGAATCTTCTCCATCCGCTACGGCATGAAGGCGGGCATGTCGGTCGACGATATTTACAAGCTGACCAACATCGACCCGTGGTTCCTGCGTCACATCCGCGATCTGCTCAAGAGCGAAGAAGAGATCATCCAGATCGGCCGCCTGTCGAACATGACCGCTGAGCAGATGCGGTATTACAAGCGGCAGGGATTCTCCGACAAGCAGCTGGCGTTCTGGCTGAACTCGACCGAGATCGATGTTCGGGCCAAACGCAAAGAGATGGGCGTGATCCCGACCTTCAAGCAGGTCGACACCTGTGCCGCTGAGTTCCCAGCCTTCACGCCTTACTACTACTCGACCTACGAGACAGAAGATGAATCACCCGCAAGGCGTCAGTTCCAGGCCAGCGGCATCGGCCTGATCGAAGCGGATGGAACTCTCGTCCCGGGCAAGGAAACGCTGGCCAGTACGCCGATCAATCATCAGCTAGGTACGCTCAACCAAAAGCGGGTCATGATCCTCGGCGGCGGTCCGAACCGTATCGGTCAGGGCATCGAGTTCGACTACTGCTGCTGCCATGCGTCGTACGCGATGCGTGACCTCGGCATCCAGAGCATCATGGTCAACTCGAACCCCGAGACGGTGTCGACCGACTATGACACGTCGGACATTCTGTTCTTCGAACCGCTGACCACCGAAGATGTCCTCAACATCTGTGACAAACTCCAGCCCGATGGAGTCATCGTGCAATTCGGTGGCCAGACGCCACTGAACCTGGCCAAGGGACTCGAAGCTGCGGGCGTACCGATCATCGGCACCAGTCCCGAGATGATCGATGTCGCCGAAGACCGTGAGAAGTTCAAGGTGCTGCTGGATGAGCTGAACCTCCGCCAGCCACCCAACGGCACAGCCTTTGCCATCAAGGAGGCCCGTCAAGCCGCTGAGCGAATCGGCTACCCCGTCCTCGTGCGGCCCAGCTTCGTCCTGGGCGGACGCGGTATGGAGATCTGCTACGACGATGCCCAGCTGGTCAAGTTCATGATCGAGGCGATCAACATCTCGCCCGATCATCCGGTGCTGATCGACAAGTTCCTCGAAGACGCGATTGAAGTCGATGTCGACGCCATCTCCGACGGTGAAACAACACTGGTCGGTGGTGTGATGGAACACATCGAAGAGGCGGGAGTCCACAGCGGTGACTCGGCCTGTGCACTGCCGCCGTTCTCACTCCAGCCTCGCATCATCGAGGAGATCAAGAAGGCGACCTACGGACTGGCCAAGGCTCTCAAGGTGCGTGGCCTGATGAACATTCAGTTCGCCGTGAAGATGGACGGCGACGTTCCCGCTCCAGGTGAACCCGATACGCGGTCCTCGACGGTATACGTACTCGAAGTGAACCCGCGAGCGTCACGAACTTCCCCGTTCGTCTCGAAGGCCACCGGCCTGCCACTGGCTCGCATGGCCGCCAAAATCATGGCGGGGGTCTCGCTGAAACAACAAGGCGTCACCCACGAAGTCTGGCCGCACTACACATCGGTCAAGGAAAGTGTATTCCCGTTCAACCGCTTCCAGGGTGTCGACATCATCCTCGGACCCGAGATGAAATCAACGGGCGAAGTGATGGGCATCGCCAACGATTTCCCCGCTTCGTTTGCCAAGAGTCAGATCGCTGCAGGCACCAACATCCCGTCAACTGGCAACGTCTTCATCAGCATGGCCCACGGGCACAAGCAGCTGATCGTTGAGCCTGCCCGCCAATTGATCTCGCTCGGCTTCAAGATTCTGGCGACCGCGGGAACCGCCCGCGTTCTCGAGGCTGCCGGACTGAAGGTCGAAACCGTCCGCAAGCTGCAGGAAGGTCGCCCGAACCTGCTCGACTATATGGCGAACGGTGAAGTCCACCTGATCTTCAACACGCCCAGCGGCAAGGGAGCTCGCACCGACGAAGGTCGCATTCGTGCCGCAGCTGTGTCCAACGGCGTGCCTTGCGTGACGACACTGCCGGGATGCCTGGCGATGGTCCGGGCCATCCAGTTCCTGGATGCAAATCCCGCCCCGCAGGTGAAGACGTTGCAGGAGTGGGCTGCCGAGATCCACTCGGAAAATCGCTAATTGACCCCCGACTTGGGAGCGTTGCCTCGATGTCTCCCGTCGCTTCGCGTCTGCGATCCGCATTCCCGATCGGCCCGGGGTTGTTGTTGCTGTGTGTCGCGTGCGTCGTGATGGGGGGATTGCTGGCTCCTGCACTGGGAGCTGGTGCGCTGGCACTCGATGAGCATGTCTCATACTGGATGCTGGACTCCGAGCACCCGGGAACAGTGCAGTCCCGCTGTCTTGAGTACGGAGCCGTTCCCCCGCTGGGGAGCTGGTTACAGGCCGCATCTGTGCGGTTGTTTGGCAAGAGTGAATGGGCGTTGAGGTTGCCCTCACTGGTGGCAGCCTGGCTCTCGCTCGTGGTCGTGTTTATCACAGCTCGCCATCTGCCCCCCTCGAATGCTGATGACGGGACATTGCGGGGAGGAGTCGCCGCATGTCTTCTGGCCTGTCATCCCGATCTTCTGGATGAAGTACGTATCGGGCGATGCTATGGACTGGTGCTGCTGGTCGCCACGCTGGTGCTGCTGGCGACTCTGAGATGGCGTGAGAAACTCTGTTCATTTCCCCGTTCGCTCGCTTGGACCTTGAGTGCTTCGGCACTGATCTGGACTCATTACACCGCCGCTCTTCTGGTGGCCGTCTCCTGGAGCTTTTTGGCTGTCGCAGTTGTATACAGCGGCATCCGAAGCAAAGCTGGCCGGAATCTTGCGATCTCCTCGCTGCTGCTCGGTATTCTCTGCCTCCCCCTGTGGCCAGCGGTGGTGCGACTGCGAGAGTGGGGACCGTTTCTGAATATGCTGGCACCGGAGGCATCTGTCTGGCAGACGATCTCCAGCTTCTGGTGGCTGGGTTTACCGCTGGGGGGATTGGCTGCATTGGTCGCGGGTGCATTGCTGGTCAGGAACTCTCGCCCGGCTGGTCCCAAGTGGATGGAAAGGGACTGGCTGCTGCTGGGATGTTCATTATTTCCGCTTGGGGTGATCGCATTCATCGCAGTCGATGATCTCTCCAGTCTGGCCAATCCGCGCTACCGCGTGGCATATGCTCCTGCAGGAGCCTTATGGATGGCACAGTGGCTCACGCGGACTGGTTCCTGGAAGCCGGCCGTCATCGGACTGCTAGTGGCTTTGGGGGCAGCATGGTCTGTTCAACCACTTCGTCCGTGGCAACTGGGTCGGCTGGGATCGCCAGCCGACACGAGCTGGCGAGAGTTGAGTGAGTTGATCGCCACACAGGGGCAACCCGGAGAACCAATATTCGTTCAGAGCGGGCTCGTGGAGTCATCGCTCGTTCCCGGCTACTTCACCGACCCGGTGTTTATGGAGTATGTCGCCTGTCGCGTGAGCAAGTTCTATCTGCCAGCAGCGTACCCCCGGCAGGGCCTGCCGTACTTCTGGGACGAAGCCACACTGCGGCACTTTGAGAACGATCTTCGGTCTCAATCACCGCCCGCCCTCTGGATTGCCTGTGCCACCGACACCGACCTGAACCGTGGCTCACTGACCGGCATGCAGCAGCTTGTGGAGAAGCTGGGTTATCGAATCGGTTCGCAGGTCAACTGGCCGCATGCCACGTTGCTCCGAATGACCCAGTAGTGTGTGCACCGCGATTCCGCGACCCAATTGAAAACCATCCTTGAGGACACAGGCCTCCTACCTACATAGACATCCCATCCCGATAATTATTTGATCCAGCCCATCCTGCCGAACCCGGCGACGACGTAGGTCTCTACGGGCTGCAGGCGAAACCAGCGGAAGTCCCCAAAGGTCGACCACAGTGCGGCGTTGGGGTGACGCTGCAGAAAAAGCTCGCGCACAGCTGGGATCTCATCATCGGGGATTAGGTGAATCTCTCCGAGCATGGTGAGGCGCCCTACCGACTGTGGTTCACCCGCACGGGAATCGCGGACGAACAAGCTGGATCGCGGGTCGCGTTTCAGGTTCTGCGTATGCTCAGCCAAGCCGCTGAGCAAGAAGATTGGCCGCCCCGCGTCGTCTAGCGCGAACTGTACCATGGACGAGAACGGATACCCGGCGTGCCCGTGCGAGTGCGTTCCCA
>QWOR01000041.1 GCA_003669575.1 Planctomycetota bacterium
GGCAACCTGTGGGAACTCGACCGCATGGTCGAACTCGCCAGCGAAGCCATGCGACTGCCACCTGGTGATGCCCTCGTCGAGAACCTCTCCGGTGGCGAACGGCGGCGTGTCTATCTGTGCAAACTGTTGCTGCAGAATCCCGACATCCTGCTGCTCGACGAACCGACGAACCACCTCGACGCTGACTCGGTCGCCTGGCTCGAACGCTACCTGCAGGATTTCAAGGGCACCGTCGTGGCCATCACCCACGATCGCTACTTCCTCGACAATGCAGCTGGGTGGATTCTCGAAATGGAACGCGGCCGCGGGCTACCCTTCGAGGGGAATTACAGCGCATGGCTCGAGCAGAAGTCCTCTCGGCTGGCAGTCGAGGAAAAGAAGGAATCGAAGCGGCAGCGCTCGCTCAAGAAGGAACTGGAGTGGGTCCGCATGAGCCCCAAGGCCCAGGCCACCAAGAACAAGGCCCGTCTGGCCCGGTTCGAGGAGATGCAGGCCGCTCAATATGACGCCCGTGATGACGCCCCCGATATCCAGATTCCCGTGACCCGCAAGCTGGGTGAACTGGTGCTGCGAGCCGAGGGACTAACCAAGGCATACGGCGAGCGGGTGTTGTTCGAGAATGTGAACTTCAACCTGCCGCGTGGGGGCATCGTCGGGGTCATCGGTCCCAACGGCGCCGGAAAGACCACGCTGTTCAAACTCATCATGGGCCAGGAACAGCCGACTGACGGGACGTTGCGCGTCGGCGAGACAGTCGATCTGACCTATGTGGATCAGTCCCGTGATGCTCTCTCGACGACGAAAACGGTCTACGAGGAAATCTCCGGCGGTCACGAGTTCATCGAGATCGGCAAGGTCAAGATCCACGCCCGGGCCTACTGCAACCGCTTCAACTTCAAGGGAGCGGAGCAGCAGAAGTTCGTCCGTGATCTGTCGGGAGGGGAACGTAACCGCGTCCATCTCGCGAAGCTGTTGCGGACCGGCGGCAACCTGATGCTGCTCGACGAACCGACCAACGATCTCGATGTGGAGACTCTAGCAGCCCTCGAAGAAGGGCTCTCCAGCTATGGCGGCTGCGCGGTGGTGACATCGCACGATCGCTGGTTCCTCGACAAGATCGCCACGCACATCCTCGCCTTCGAAGGCGACAGCCAGGTCTACTGGTTCGAAGGGAACTTCAAGATGTACGAAGCCAACCGCCTCGAACGACTCGGTGCCGACGCCAACCAGCCGCACCGCGTGAAGTACCGCAAGATGGGGTAAGAGGACCATAGCCGTCGGGCTCGCCCGACGTGTGACTGCCCCGTATCTGCGGGTCGCTCACCACTCGAACGAGATGGGGATCTCGTTACCAAGCTCTGCTTGGTAACGCACATCTTCGAAGCTCTGCTTCGGGGAGGAGCAAGTCGCCGCGTGGAATTATATCGGTGAAGGATTAGTGACCTCGCTGAATCGGGTAGTGGTTGCGAGAGCGAACCGGTAGCGAGTTGGCACGCGGCGAAGCAGAGCTTCGGGGATAGACGTTCCCAAACCGGAGTTTGGGAACGAGGTGAACCAACTATGGCTTATTCCAGCCTTGTCGGTGTGAGTCAACATACTTCTTCATCTCCGCCTGAATGATGGAATGGATATTCTCCAGTGTTGCCCCGGGCCATGTCCATTGTTGTGAGAGTTCATTGAGCTCTTCGTACGCTATCAATAGCAAATAAAAGTTCTGGATGCCTCTTATGTAGCCGTTCGACTCATGTAAAAACGAGACTTCTTGAAGTGTTTCGATGAGATCGAGTTCACCCTTTAATACCTTTTGCATTTGCTCTCGGGAATACTCGCAGATCCAAGCTGCGGGATCGAATTTATTGAATCCTAGCTCTTTGAGCAGTCCATCTCGGTAGCTGGCCACCTCAAAGTGGTTGAAGGGTGGTGACATCCCGATGAGAAGACGCAAATAGTGAGAATCGTGTCCATCCTCTAATAGACCAATCGCCCACTCGACGCACTCCTGCCCGCACGTTTTTTGCGTGATTTTGCGAGTCTGAATACACGCCGTCGAGACTTTTGCCATATGGAGCAATCCCCGAACGCCTCTCAACTCAATAACGGATGCTCCTACTCGACAAACACAAACTGGTTCGAGTTCCACAGCACGCGCCAGACGCTGCCCATGCCCTGAGTCCGGGCCAGTTCGGTCAGCGTGGCCAGATCATCGGCCTGAATCGGTCGTGACACGCACGCGAACCAGGCGGCGGCGACCTGCCGCTCCAGTGGCGTCTTATCGCTCGCTGCCCGCTCCTCCGCAAGCCGCGCAGCTGTCAGCATGAACGCATCGTTCCAGAGTGACAGTGCCTGGAGCGGAGAAGCAGACTCGTTACGCCGTTCCACCTGCATCGATGGGTCGGCACAGTCAAGACTCGCCATGAACGGTTCGGGCTGCGACCGCACCAGGAACCGATAGACCGACCGGCGAAAGCATTGCGGATCATTGGGATCGTGCAGGTGGTATTCGTAGTGCGGCGAATGTTCAGGCTTCTCGATTTTGAAGTCCTGAAAGCTGGGCCCATACATGGTCTTGTTGAGCAGACCAGCTGTGGCCAGCACACTGTCTCGCAGTGGCTCAGCTTCCAGACGGCGGCGATTCATCCGCCAGAGATATTTGTTATCGCTGTCGATCTCCGACTTGGCCGGATCGATCGTCGAGATCTGGCGATACGCAGCACTCAACACGATCTGGCGGTGCAGCTGTTTGAGCGATTGATGATCGCGCAGCTCACAGGCCAGCCAGTCGAGCAGTTCAGGATGCGTGGGCGTTCCCCCATTGCGGCCAAAATCGTTCGGGGTCTCGACCAGCCCACGCCCAAAGTGATACTGCCAGACTCGATTGACCGCCGATCGCCACGTCAGCGGGTTGTCGGGCGAGGCGATCCAGCGGGCGAGTGCGACCCGGCGTTCGCCTTCCGGCTGGTCAGCGGACAGATTGAATCGAGGTGACAGCGATGCCACTGCGGTGATGGCTCCGGGACCGATCTCTTCCAGCGGCTGCGTCACACTGCCACGAGCGAGTCGACGGATCGTCCGTGGTTTGCCACCACTGGCGCCCGTCCCCGTGAATGCACCGCCGCCTGTGTGGACCGCTCCAATGTAAGCCGTCGTCTGAGCGGGCAGGGCAGCCATCTGGGCCTGCAACTCTTCCCGTTTCTTCCGCTGCATAGACAGCGCTGCCGACTGTTCGGCAGTGATCGAGGCGTCCCACAGTTTCTGCCGCTGCTCTTTCGCCAGTGCCAGTTGGGCAGACACATCATTCATCGCCCCGGGGAACAGCCCGTCCACCAGATTGGACTCCCCCCAGCGGGGACCAGCCTCAATGCTGTCGAGGCTGGTCACGGTCGCCCCGCGTGCAGCGTTGTCACCGGTCGCGGTCACAGCCTCAAGCTCTGCCAAGGCCAGGATGAAATCGTTCATACGCGGGGCCAGCTGCGTGGCAGTGACCCGGATGAACCGCGCTGACTGCTGATCGACCGGAATCCGCACGGCGTTGAGTTTGGGATTGTCGAGCGACTTCGTGGCCACGGTCCGGACGTTGCTCGTCAACGCGGCGTCATCGGCGATCTGGACTCGAAATGCGGCGGGGAACCCGAACCCATCCCCGATCCCATTGAAATCGTCGTGACAGGGCCGCAGCACAATCTCCTTCAACATCGTCATCGCTGGCAGTTCAATCTGGACCCACTTCTCGACATCCGGCCGATTCGAGATCTCACTGTGATAACCAAACTCAACGGGATACTGGCCAGACTTGGCCTTCGCCTGTTTCTCCAGCTCAGCGATGTGCTGGTCGAGAACTTTCAGGGGCTCACCCGAGTGATCGCGGACACTCTGTTCAATAGTCGCGATGGCGGTGTCGGATGCGGTCAATTCTTGCTTCAGAGCCACTCGTTGTTCCGCCACCTGCGGATCGCGGTCGTATGACTTCTCGGTCCGATCGATGGCAGCGAACACAGCCTGCAACGAGTAGTAGTCCTCCTGGCTGATCGGATCAAATTTGTGGTTATGGCACTGCGCACACTGGATCGTCAGGCTGCAGAACGACTGGATCGTGTTGGTCACCATGTCGTCGCGGTCGAGATGGCGAGCGATCTGACCGTCAATCTTTGTCTCGGGAACTTCGGCGTGCCCGATAAAATCCCAAGGCCCGGCAGCGATGAACCCCAGCCCTTCGATCCCGTCGGCGGTACCTGGGAAGAGGACATCGCCCGCCAGCTGTTCCTCAATAAATCGACCATAGGGCCGGTCCTCGTTGAAGGCCCGAATCACATAGTCGCGGTAGGGCCAGGCATGGAGCCGCAGCTTGTCCTTGTCGTAGCCGTGTGTTTCACCAAAGTGAACGACATCGAGCCAGTGCCGGGCCCAGCGTTCACCGTAACCGGGATTCTCGAGCAGCCGATCGACGAGCCGCTCATAGGCCTGGGGTTCCGTGTCGGACAAAAACGCATTGACCTCATCTGCGGTCGGCGGCAGCCCGATGAGGTCGAAGCTCAAACGGCGAATCAACGTGGCCCGGTCGGCTTCGCGAGAGAGTGTCAGCCCAGCCTTCTGACGGGCTTGTTCGAGAAACGCGTCGATGGGCAGGACGGTCGCCTTCGCATCGGAAAGAGGTCGCCCATTCTCGGAGAGGAAGGCAACCGTGGGCACAGCTGGTCTCACCAGCGGTTGGAACGACCACCAGTCGGTGACCTCATGCCGACGGTCTTTGAGCGGCTCCGCTGGCCAGTGGGCTCCACTGACGATCCATTCGCGAATCGACTCCTGCTCGGCTTTCGAGAGGGTCGGCAGTCCTTTCGGCATGTCGGGAGTGTCACCACTGATCTGCTGCCACAGCGGGCTCTCATCCGGTTTTCCGGGGACGAACGAGGGGCCGGACTCGCCCCCCTTAAGTGCAGCATCGCGCAGCTCCAGTGACAGCTCCCCCTTCGCTTCCGCTGCGTCATGACACTGAATGCACCGACGTTCGAGGATCCGAATTGCAGCTGCATCGTCTCCACGAGCCACTCCCTTCGAGAAAAGCAGCACCCACACCAGCA
>QWOR01000045.1 GCA_003669575.1 Planctomycetota bacterium
CGAGAGTCATCACCAGAGTCGCTTTCACGATCCCTAGGATTTTCCCTCGCGAAAATGATCCCAAAGCTCGAATACTTTGGAAATTCCAGTGTTTTTTGAGCAAAAAGCCCTGTCTTGCAGATTGACAACGCGAATATCGAGCGTTTTACTTAGCTCACGCACGTCTGGAAGTGCAATTCCCCCAATGCCATTCTTAAGGAGCTACCATGGCCAAGGCCGCATCTGACAAGCCGAAACCACTGTCGAAGTCCGAGATCGTCACCTCTCTCGCTGAGTCCACCAGCCTCGTCAAGAAGGACGTGGTCGCTGTTCTCGACGGCATCGAAGCACTGATCGCCAGCAGCCTGGGCAAGAAGGGGCCTGGCGTCTTCGCTCTGCCTGGTCTGCTCAAGATCCAGGTTCAGGTCAAGAAGGCCACTCCCGCCAAGGAAGGGATCAATCCTCGTACTGGCGAGAAGATCACCATCAAGGCCAAGCCAGCTCGTAAGGTCGTCAAGGTTCGCGCCCTCAAGAAGCTGAAGGAATTCATCTAGTCGACATGGCGAGTCATCGCCTCGACTGATGTTCCACCAATGCAAACTCCCCGGAAGTCTTCCGGGGAGTTTTTTTATTGCGAGACCGCATCGCGAGAATGCGGAAGACCGGTTACAAGACGAAGCGCAATCACACGCACGTCCACACCTGCTCACGCACCATCCATAACAAGCCCGCGAGTCGCATGAACTAGGAGCCGGGCTTGGTCGCTGCAGGGTCACTGGCAGCTGCTGGTTTAGCATCTGCGGCTTTCGGTTGTGCCTCGCCCTCTGCTCCCGGGCCGTCCTGAGGATAGACCAGAACGCGGTCATGGCAGAGCAGGATCAGGTCGGGACGACTGTCGCCGGTCACATCGGCGATCAGCGCCTCCCGCGGCTGGGTTCCGGTCCGGTTGGGCCCCTGGAACGACTTCTCCTCGAACACCTTGAAGTTCATGCCTGGCAGCAACCCCTGATCCGCCCGGTAAGCGACGATCTCCACCAGATGTGCATTAGTATCGAGGACGCAGATCTCGGGATGACCGTCGCTGTTCACATCCCCTGCGACCAGATCCATCAGGAACACCTCTTTTCGAGGCGATTCGTAAGAGGCAATCTCTTTGAGTTCGGGATCGGAGTGGCCGGCGTACAGCACGGCAAACTTCATCCCGCCATTCAGAATCAGGTCGGTTCGCCCGTCACCGTTCAGGTCACCGACCACCGCCGACTTGAATGGGAAGCGACCGAGATCGAGCGTCTTCCAGGGCTTGAAGCTCCCTGCGACGTTCTGGAAAACCCTCAGTTTGGAAGCGCCGGTGTCGACCATGACCAGTTCGTCCCCCGGCTTGCCATCCAGATCGAGGACTGCGGAGCCCGCGATCTTGGCGGTGCTGTCGTCCGCGTTGAACTGTTCAACGACCTGCCAGCGACCTTGCTCGTCGAGACGAACACTGCGCACAAAGTTCCCCTGAGAGACCAGCAGCGAAGGTTCTGCCAACCGAGCAGAGGTCACAGCACCGGGCCCCACATCGCCCAGCGGAACTCCGCCGGTTGCGGTCGCAGCAGGTAACCCCTTCTCGTCCGCCAGGATGACCTGTGGCGGTTTACCGTTCAGAAAGAACAGATAGTCAGGCCGCCCGTCCAGATTCACATCAGTCATCATCAACCGCTCGGGAGCAGCATTGAGCTTGAGCTCTGTCGGCTTGCGATCCTCGCTGGCAAAGTTCCACGTCCCCGCCGAGTCCCGCTTGCCAATCACCAGGGAAGTCTTTTTCTCCGATCCACGTCCGCCGCCATCGATAACCGCGACAATCTCCACAGCTCCGTCGTTGTCGAGGTCAATCACATCGAACGACTTGACGCTGCCATCGATTGCTAACGATTCAGGAAAAGTCAGCTTGCCCTCCTCGAACCGACTGACCCCAATCGTGTTCTCCTTGGGGCTCAGGACGATGACCTCGGCTTTGGCATCTCCATTGAGATCCGCAACACGGATCTGCGAGACACCCAGGAAGCTGGGGAAGTCGGTCCCGATATCCAGACCACTCTTGGCCCGCTGGTGAAAGACCACCACACTGGCCCGCTCGGGATTGGCAACCACGACCTCCTGCAGTCGATCCCCATCGAGATCGCCTAGAGCCAGTTCCCCCACATCGGAACCACCACCAATGCCATATTGAATGAGCTTGGCCCCGAGTTCCCCTTCCGTTGCCCGATGGACCTGCATCACTCGCACGCGATTCGTCTGTCCGTCGATGATCAGGACTTCTGCCCCCGCCTTTCCGTCCATGTCGTACAACGTCACGCCCCGCAGGTTCTGCACGTTATCGAATCGCAGCTCCGGCCCCAGCTGACCGAGCGAATCCTGAAGCCGGGCACAGATGTAACGATTCTCTTTTTCCGTGGCGTGGTAGAAGAGGTCGTTGCGTCCGTCTCCGTCCAGATCCTGAATCATTCCCAGACCGACCTCATCAGCCGTATTGCGCAAGAGTATCGGGCTGGCCAGCGTTCCGTCGGTCTGTTGATGGAGCAAGTACGTATTGCGTTTCCCCATAACGATCAGATCTTGCAACGTGTCATTATTCACGTCACCAATCACCAGACTCCACGGTTTGGCATCCACATCCGCCAGACGGATTTCCTTTTTGTCTTTCCACTCCCCATTGGCCCCCTGAAGCTGAATCACCAGCCGGTCAGGAGTCCCAAAATAGGCCAGATCCGCCCGGCCATCGGAGTTCAGATCTCCCGTACTCAGCGCAGCCACAGGACGATCGACGGGCAACTTCTTCAGATCGAGCCGCCAGTGGTCTTTGATCGGATTGGCATTGCGATCATTCTTGTCGGCCACTTTGCTCGCTTTGGGCTTAGCCAGCTGCAAAAGCAGGTCGATCCGGCTGTGCCCGTTATTGACAACGGCGAGATCGGCCAGCGAATCGTGGTTGAAATCACCGGTCACGACAGAATGTGCCCGAGGGTCAACCTTCGTAATCTCGACGGGCAAGAATCCGTAGTACCCCGCCAACGGGTAGCCATCTTCGTCCTGGGCGGATGCCGTCGAGAGGCTCCCACCTCCGAGAACGCAAGCTGCGACGAACAACCACCCCAACCGAGCCGATGCAAAAGAGCGGGCCATTCAAACCTCAATGTTGATGCCACACGATTTTGGAAAACATTGCGGCCCACGCTCGATCTCATGCGAGGGCGAACCTGTCCAGAGTGTACCTCTAATCCACAGCTGATGCGACTGGCGATCACCATCGAACAAAATTCAAAGTCGAATGAAAAGGCCTCTTTTTGGACGTTCGGCATCCACTGCCAGCTTGTCACTCGCGCTGCCCTGCCAGAACCTCCGGACAAACCTGACATCAACGGGCTTCTATTCGATCAGCCTTACCACCTCGCAGGATGTCTATGCGTGTCTTATGATGTCATGCCCGTCATTCAGGCAGTGCGTCGTTCAACGACAGGAATAGTTGTGGGATCAGTCCCCTCAATCACGAACTCGAACGAAGTCGTCACAGACTCCGGAGAAGATCTGGAAGCCTGCGAGACGGCTTTGGGATATCAGTTTCGTGACAAGTCACTCTTGCGCTGGTGCCTGACGCATGCGTCCGCATCGCGAACCCGACTCGAGTCGAACGAACGCCTGGAATTTCTCGGCGACGCGATCATGGGAGCTGTGGTGTGCGAACTGCTGTTCGAGCAGTTTCCCTCCTCAGCTGAGGGTGAGCTGACCCGCATCAAGTCGATCGTCGTCAGTCGGACGACCTGTGCACTGATCGCCAGAGAACTGAATCTGGAGCGGTTTCTGGTCGTGGGTCGAGGCGTCTCGTCGACGGCTCGGACGCCGGGGTCGATCCTGGCAGCGCTGCTGGAAGCCTTGTTCGGAGGGATTTATCTCGACGGTGGGTACGATGCGGCCCGGACAGTCATCCGGGCCAAGCTGGCCCACAAGATTGCTTCCGCAGCGCAATCCGAAACAGGCGTCAATTTCAAAAGCCTGCTGCAGCATCTGGCTCAAAAGAATTATGGCCAGACTCCACTGTACACCGTCCTCGATGAGAAGGGTCCGGACCACGCCAAGTGTTTCCAGATCTCGGCAGTTATCAATGGCCAGTCCTATCCGGGCGCGTGGGGACCATGCAAGAAAGCCGCCGAACAGCGTGCTGCCCACAATGCACTGGCTTCGATTGACGGGCAACCTCTGCCCTTCCCTCCGGAGCATGAAACGACCGGTGAAGATTCAGCGGAAGTTTAAGGCGGAACTCCTCACCTAATTGACTTCCCTCCGTTCGCAGCCAGGCCTTGGATCACGAATCTCGCCGACGCTGGCGCTTTCCCTCCCTGATCGCTATCTTGCAGATCTCCGCTTTCCCGAGGT
This sequence comes from Planctomycetota bacterium, assembly GCA_003669575.1. Classification (GTDB taxonomy): domain Bacteria; phylum Planctomycetota; class Planctomycetia; order Planctomycetales; family Planctomycetaceae; genus TH-plancto1. Next base: position 4,393 of record QWOR01000045.1, read on the forward strand.
CTGTATGTCCAAGTGGCTCAATCAACTCCATCAGGGAGACAGCATCAAGCTGCTCCAGTCGCTGCCCGAGTCGGAACGCGCCGACCTTGTATTTGCTGACCCTCCGTACAACATCGGGTTCTCGTACGATGTCTACGATGACCGCAAGTCGGACGACGAGTATCTGAACTGGTCGCGAGCCTGGATGAAGGGCGTCCACCGGGCATTGAAACCAGATGGCTCGTTCTGGCTGGCCATCGGAGACGAGTATGTCGCCGAACTGAAACAGGTGGCCTGTGAAGTCGGGTTTCAATTGCGCAGCTGGGTCATCTGGTACTACACATTCGGCGTGAACTGCAAAGCGAACTTCAGCCGATCGCACACCCATCTGCTCTATTTCACCAAAGACAGTAAGAAGTTCACGTTCAACCACCAGGAGATTCGAGTTCCATCCGCCCGCCAACTCGTATATCGAGATGCAAGAGCCGAACACAGTGGTCGCTTGCCTGACAACACCTGGATCCTGCGACCTCAGGACATGCGAAACGGCGGGTTCCTGGCTGACCATGACACGTGGTTCTTTCCCCGCGTGGCTGGAACGTTCAAGGAGCGAGCGGGCTTCCATGGCTGTCAGATGCCGGAACAGCTGCTGGGGCGAATCATTCGCTGTTCCTCACCCGCGGGAGGTGTCGTTCTCGACC
>QWOR01000318.1 GCA_003669575.1 Planctomycetota bacterium
CCAGATAGACAGCGTTCGAGTGAGTCACGTGAACGCGCGGCCGTCGTCGCCAGCCATTCTCCGCGATGGGCCGCCTGGTTCGAGAATCGCTCGATCAGAGTGTGTTGCAGTTGATCCAGCCCGTGCCCCGTTCGTGACGAGACCACAAGGGTCCGCACTGCAGAATCCGTATGCTTGTCAGCGGAGGTGTCACCTTTTGTCCAGACTCTCAGGATATCGCGAGACTGCGACGCCGCCTGCTGAAATTGATTCTCATCCAGCAGTGCCTCCTCGCGAGTCGCTACCGGAGAGGAACACCAGACGACTAGATCGGCGTGTGTGACCTGTAGCTGACGCAGGCTTTCGGCCTGAGCGGTGATGAAGTCCAGACTGGCATCGACACCCGCCGTGTCAATCAGCTCAAACGCCTGGCCACCCCAAGTGAACTCCGCACTGAGATAGTCACGTGTCGTTCCCGCCTGATCGGACACGATCGCTCGCTGTTCTCCAAGCAGACGGTTGAACAGTGTGCTCTTACCCGCATTGGGAAGCCCCGCCAGCACGACGCGCGGGCGGGGCCCACTGACCATGCGGTCTTCGCACTGCTGCCACAGCTTCGTCGCGAAACTCAAGGCCTGCTCGATACGTCTCTGCATCTGTTCGCGCTGCACGAACTCGATATCTTCTTCCACGAAGTCGAGCCCCGCCTCCAGATCAGCGAGATCCAACAGGAGCAGTTCGCGGATCTCGGCGATCTGTCTCGACAGACCTCCCGCCAGTTGAGTCAGGGCGGTTTGCAACTGTGCATGGTCAGAGGCATCGATCACCCCGAGGACCGCTTCGGCCTGAACGAGGTCCACTCGTCCGGCCAGGAACGCACGCAGCGTAAACTCTCCCGCACGAGCAGGTCGTGCTCCACGTCGATAGAGCTGTTCAAGGATCGCGTCGACGATTGGAGGCGAACCGATGAAATGCAGCTCCGCCGCAGGTTGACCGGTGTAACTGCGTGAGGTGGGCCAGAGCCAGAGATCGACAGGAATCGGGACCCGCCAGCCATCGATTTGAAAGCCACCGACATAACGGCTCGCTCGACGATTGGTTTTCCAATGATCGCCCGATGACTCTGCCGTAAACGATTCAAGCAGTACGTCCATGACGGACTGTCCGCTCAGACGGATCACACTTTTCTCGGCAGGCCCCGGGGGAGTCGCGACAGCTGCGATCACATCTTCCCAGTCGAGCGGCATGAGCTATTCGCCCGTTCGAGGGGTTGCTTCCTGCTCGCGGCGTTCCGCCGCTGCCATCCCGACGATGGGCAGTTCCCCCAGCGTCGACTGCCGATCTTCGGTCAGCTGATCGAGTGGCGTTGCGTCAACACTCTTCCGCAGCAACAGGAACATGATCGTGGCCGCAACCCAGAAAAAGCTGTGCGCAAAGGCATTCACGGCGAGTGTGATAATCCCGCGACTGAACTGCAGCAGGTTGTGGGTGAAGACTGGATCGACAGGGTTCACTGTCTGAAAGGTGTTCAGCGTTGAGGGACTGGCTCCCGATCCAAACGACATGAGGGTCAGATACTCAGCCTGTCCTGCCAGCCAGCGGACGCCAAACAACGTGCATCCGCCGATGAACAAGATCACACAGGACATCCAGACCACATACCAGGGACGGCTGAAGAGATAATTGTATGACCGGCTCAATCCGTCGAACGCGTCAGTGCCTTCGACTCCGACCGTGGCGATCATCAGTGGCCAGCAAAACGTCAGCCCCATCAAGAGCAGGGCCAGCACTGCGCCACAGAGCCAGAGAAAGAACCAGCACCCCGCGATCAATGGCTCACCGAGCCCTGGCATCCGACTGACCCAACCGGCAAACACGCAGGGCAGCCAGAACGCAGCAATCCCTATCATGGGCAGTAACGGGGATGCAAACGCCGACACGACCCGCTTCCGGCAGTATCTCCATGCCTCGCCCCAGCCGACATCCCGCCCCATGAAGTCGAGTGCTGTGAGTCGGCACAGAATGGTGCCCACGACAGCCCAGACAAACCACGTCCACAACAACTCAATCAGATGGATCGAGCTCTCTTTCCAATGAAATTTCGATTCAATCAGCTGCTGCCCCTGTTGCAACACCTGGGTCAGTGGAGTGAAAGTCTGGGGCCCCTGGCTGACTGCCATCCGGATGGCCGACCACGGATCCGCCAGGATCTGATCGGCATGAGGCTGAGGAACCGGAACATCCTGGTACAGATAACCCCGTTCCCACGGAAACGGACGGTCCAGGTGGACCGGCGCTTTCTCTTCGAGCGACCATGATCGCAACAGGTTCGGTAGCGACAACAACACCAGCGCCAACATCGCCAGTGCGATCTTGCGAGGATCGAAAGCCATCCGCAACGAGGATGGAATGTGCAGCCAAGGAAACCAGCGACGCAATAACGCCGCGTCAGTCAGAAAGAACTCTTCCTGGAGCGGTTCCGGCGGACTGGATGTAAGGGGGTTGCTCATACCCGGTTAGTTTAGCCGTGACAAACGGTCAGGTCACGGATGCCGGTCGGCACGAGTCGTGTTCCAGCCAGCGAAACAGACTCCCCCAATAAAAAAACCTCTGACTAACAGTCAGAGGTTCTTAAGGCGAGGCGGACGGGACTCGAACCCGCAACCTCCGGATCGACAGTCCGGTGCTCTAACCAATTGAGCTACCACCCCAGAGTGATTCCCTCAGGCGGGTGGCCTGAAGGAGATGCAGAGTTTAATCGGAACCAAAGGGGCGTCAACCCATTTGGAATCGGGTTTCCAGAACGAACTCTGCCCCATCCTCCTCCGATGGACGCATGACCGTCAGGACTGCTACTCTCGATCTCTATCTCCTGACCAGAAAACCTGTTAGCTTCGGTTTGGATCCTCGAAATCATGTGGGGTCGTGTCAACGAGCGAAGCCTGATATCCTGCCATCTGTACTAGATCCCACACGTCCTCAGCCGGATTGATTGTTTCGACTTTCAGTACGGTCGAGTGAGTGCATGGGTCCCGAATTTCCCTTGATGCCCCACAACCATGGCCGCAGATCCGATCTTTGATTACAAGAAGTTCAACTTCGACAAGCCGATGTTCTCCATCGACGATATTCGTAAGGTGAACCCCCAGCGGCACGAGATGGAACAGCTGACTGGAGTTGTCTGGGTAGATCAGACACAGCACGGCCTGATCGGGTTCAAGGATGTCACTCACGACGAGTTCTGGATTCAGGGGCACATGCCCGGCTTCCCCCTCATGCCGGGGGTGATTCTCTGCGAGGCAGCAGCCCAGTTGGCCGGGTTTTACGCTCGAAAGTACAACATTCTGCAGGGTGGCGATTACCTCGGTTTTGGCGGAATGGATACCGTTCGGTTCCGCATGCCGGTTTACCCCGGCAGTCGGCTCATCATTCTGGCTCGGGCCACCCGTGTCATGCCCCGGATTCTCTCAAAGTTTGAATTCCAGGGATTCGTCGACGACAAACTCGTCTTTGACGGTGAGATGATCGGCGTGCCCATCAGCCGCAATCATCCGACTCCTGTGGCAAAAGCGGAATAACAACCGCCGCGAATTGCGTGACAAACGGTCCACCCAACAATCCGCCGACGGAGTTTGCTCCGTCGGCTCTTTTACTTATTGGGAAGCTGAATGATCCCGTTCCAGCCCGGAGGTGGTGTCCGGTTGTTCTGGGCAATTCGCAGTGTCAGGAAGTCCTGCGCCTGGTCCGAAGGGGGCATGTCGTGCAGACAGCGGTAAGCCTCGCTCCAGCGCCCCGCGGTGAAGGCATCGACGCCCTGCTCATAGCGGGCAATATGCTCGTCCGTCAGTTCGGGAAACTCGGAGAGCGATGGAAGAAGCTCGCTCACCTGGAGCGTGGTCTCCATCCCAAAGGGCTGAACGGTACCAAGACGGCGGGTCCGACCTTCCTCGCGGGGAAAGCGAGTACGGGCCAGTTGGGCAGTCGCTTCATCCAGCAGGATCGGCACGCGCAACTGCTTCGTCATCGTCTCCAGTCGGCTGGCTAGATTGACCACGGGGCCGAAGACTGTCACCGTGACACGATCGCTGGTCCCGATCTTCCCGGCGACCGCGCGACCATGCGAGATGCCAATCCCCATCTCGAAGTCATTGAGTGGGTGATTCGGTGTTTCGCGAGCTTTCTGAAACGCGCGGCGGATCGCCAGAGCAGCCCGGCAGGCATTGAGCGGTGCTTCTTCACTGGCGAAGGGCCAGCCCCAGAAGCCAAGCGACGCATCACCCAGGAAATCGCCCGTGACTCCTCCGTATTGCAGGATGTTCTGCGTCATGATCTCGAGCGCACCACTCACACGGTTGAGCAGGCCAGGCAGATCGCCCGACGACTCTTCGGAGCGCTGACTGAAACCTCGTAAGTCGCAGAACAGGACCGTCACATCGCATTCCCGCGGCTCCAGGTCGGCGGCAATCGATTCACGATCACCAGCTCGTTCCAGTGCGGCCACGATGGGCGGGGACAGAAACTGCCGCAACACGGACAGATCTCCCTCGAGCCGGTTCCGGCGATCGACAGAGCCGATCAGCTCAGCCAGCAGTTCGATGAATTTGATATCGGCCTGCAATGTCTGTCGCCCGGTCGTCCCGGCATGCACCGGGGATTGTCCGGCCACGTAAACACCCCAGCGTTGGCCGCGATTGCCTCTCACGGGAGTGCAAAACGCCCAGTCGAACTCTGCGGATATGGTGTAGTCATTCTCGCTCGGAGCGTTACCAGCACCGGGCTCCCACAAGTGCAGGATCGTCTGCTTTCGCCCCAGCGAATCGGTCACCAGCCGACGGCTCGGGCGAAATGCGCCCGCGGTCTCGCGGCGGCGTTCCCAGCTGCGGATTCTCATCGACTCATGATCGTCGAGGGCGATGATCGCCGCAGCTTCGGCCGAACGAACTCCAGTCAGGATCAGACTCACGAGACGGCTGTCACGTTCCGTCTCGCCGTGGGTATGGCCGAAGACTTCTGACAACTTCGCGAGTACATCAATGCGGCGGTCAGGATCTTCGTACCGAACGTTCTGCAGCTGTTGCCGTGTCACGATCAC
>QWOR01000038.1 GCA_003669575.1 Planctomycetota bacterium
CTTGAGAATTCGATTTCACGAGGGTAGCGTGATGGGCGAATGGATTCGTATGCGAGCCATGATCTCGCCGAGACGGAACTCACGCGGCCCTTTGTCCGTGACACGTACTTTGATTCTGCAACCTGTCTCAAGCGTGTCGTTGAGTTTCTGAACACTGCGATCCCGCCGTCGGGGTCGTGATCCAGGAGTCTCGTGATCTTCACGAGCAGGCAAACCGGGGAACGTCTCGCCGTCGCTTCACCAACCCGAAGCGTCAGCGAGGGCGAGCCAAGCTGGACTATTCGTGAGCATCCAAGGCAATCTGCCGAGGCTTCACACTCCAGTCAGTGCCGTCAGGCGTCACCCCGGGCCGCGGGCCGTATGGGAGAATCCAATCATGGAAATGTATTCCGATCAACAGTCAGCGGAACCAGTCGACCCCATCGAAGAAATGCAGCTGCGAACCTGGGCCAGAACGCACTACCTGCCCCCCCAGAAACGCAACTCGAAATGGCACCCCGTCATTCTGGACGAAATGTCCCGCAAAGACCGGGGTACGTGAGATTTGGGGAGTTCGATCTCCGACGCGAGGTAACCGCCTTATGGGGTGGCACGGTCTGAGGCTTGGCGAAGGCCGTGTTCTGTTCGCAATATTCCACACCCTAATGCCGTCAGGGCATACCAACCGACGGATGCTCACCTCCACCAATCGTGGTAAGATCCATCCAGTGACTTCTCGTCTCTCTTCAAGGATCGATCATGCGGCGAATTTGGGTGTGTGTGGCGGTACTCGGGTGTGCAGCTGTGGCTCGGGGTGATGACTGGCCGCAGTGGATGGGGCCGAAGCGGGATAACGTGTGGCGGGAAACCGGTCTGGTCGACGAGCTGCCGAAGGAACCCAAGATCCTGTGGCGGGCTCCTGTCGCGGGTGGGTACTCGGGCCCCGCAGTGGCGGGGGGCAAGGTCTACGTCACCGATTATGTGACGAGCGATAACGTCAAGATCGACAACTTCGACCGCAAGGAGTTCACCGGCGTCGAACGGATTCACTGCTTCGACGAGAAGACCGGCAAGAAGATCTGGTCGGAGGAACATCCCGAGAAGTACGCGATCTCCTACCCCGCCGGACCACGCAGCACGCCGCTTGTGCACGCAGGCAAGGTCTACGCGCAGGGAGCTGAAGGGGTGCTCGCCTGTTTCGACGCGGCGTCGGGGCAGGTGCTGTGGCACAAGAGCCTCAAGGACACCTACAACACGAAGGCCGCCCTGTGGGGTTACGCCAGCCAGCCGCTGATCGATGGTGAGAAGCTGATCGTCATCGCGGGCGGTGAGGGATCGCACTGCGTCGCCCTCAACAAAGATACCGGCGAAGAGATCTGGCGCACCGGCACGGCCAAGGAGCAGGGATACTCCCCTCCGGTCATCATTGAACAGGGGGGCGGGCGGCAGCTGGTGCTCTGCACCCCCGAAAGCATTTACGCCGTCGACCCCGAAACGGGCAAGCAGCTGTGGCTGCAGGAGTACGAAGGAAGTAACGGGTCGATCATCATGACCCCGATCCACCACGGCAACCATCTGTATATCGGCGGCTGGGACAAGAAAAGCATTCTGATCGAGCTGGGTGCCGACAAGCCGACCGCCAAGACCCTCTGGCGTGACAAGGACGAAGGAGCGATCTCGGCCGTGAATGTCCAGCCGTTCCTGATGAATGGGAACGTCTACGGCGTTGACCAGGGCGGCGAACTGCGGTGCATCGACCTTCCCGATGGAAAGATTCGCTGGACCACGCCACAACCTCTGGCGGCTCGCAAGGTTCCCAGCGGGACGGTCTTTCTCGTGCGTAGCGGCGACACCGACAAGTTCTGGATGTTCGCCGAGACGGGCGACCTGATCATCGGCCAGCTGACGCCCGAAGGGTTCAAGGAACTCTCCCGCACGCACATCATCAACGCGACGAACACCGCCTTCGGCCGCGATGTCGTCTGGTGTGCCCCGGCGTTCGCGAACAAGCGGATGTACGTGCGAAACGACAAGGAACTGATCTGCGTCGATCTGGCAAAGTAGCGAGTGGCAGACAGGTGTGTCTCTGCGAGCAGAGCACGCCCACCCGACGCCCGGCAGCAACAGCAACCCATCAGGCATCCGAAGTCGTACACGGCTTCGGATGTTTTTGCATTTCGTCGACCGCGAAGTGCAGCTGGAGTGCCCGGCGGGTGCAGCGTTCCTGAAACTGGGCCGCCGTGTCTCCTGAACCTTCGTCGATAAGGGACTCCCACTCCCCGGGCCACTCTTCGAGAATGCGGCTGGCGATCTTGCGACGACCGACCTCATCAAGATCGTTCAGCTCCAGCACTCGATCAATCCGCCCCGGACGAGTCGAGCCTGTGTGCTCGTCCGGAATGCCGAGCGCGGGGTCGATCTTCTCAACCTTGTTCGTCGAGATCACGACCAGCAGTCCATCGGCTCGCTGGATGCCGTCGAGGCAGTTCAGCAGGCAATCAAAGGTGAGTGACTGCTTCTCATTCCCCGCGCTGACGTTCCTGCGGCCGTCGAACACCGCATCAATGTCTTCGATCAGAGCCATGCACGGGACCTCAGAGAGCATGTTCGACCACGTTTCCTGCAGCTCGTTGTTGTACAGGCTGGCCAGATCAAACACGAAGACCGGCAGGTCGAGGTCCTCGGCCACAGCCCGCGCCAGTGCAGTCTTTCCCGTGCCCGGTCGGCCATGCAACAGCCAGCCCCGACGCCACGGGATCCCCCGCTCCCTGTACCACGGTTCGCTGGCCTGCCACTGCCGGGCCTCCTGAACCATCTCCTCAGCCTCGGGCGACAGGGCCAGGCGGTCGATCGCTTCACCGGGGGCGAGTTGCTCGTGCCCCAGATCTTCAAACCGAAAAGTCAGCGAGCGGTGATGCACGCACCCCCGGATGTCGCCATGGCTCGTCGGACTGTTCGACTTGCGAGGCGAAGCGCTAGTCTGCATGACCTGCTTACCAGCTGTCCCTGAGACAAGACGGACGGTGTGACGCCTTCCCCCCGTTTCGAGGTTCTCGACGATCTGCTGGTTGTACCACTGCGTGGCGTTGCAGATGAGCTGATCGGGATCAAACATCCCTCTGAGAAACAACAGCTGCAGACACTCGTCAGAATATTCTCGACAGTTGGTCCCCGACTCCGATTCGTCGGGCCGACCAAAGCCGCGTTTGGTCCACAGCGGTTTCCACCCGGCCCAGAAGAGCTTGCCGTCCTTGGGGGTGATTTCCATCGGGACGAGCTGGACTCTCTGCCGGGGCCGGACGAACAGCATCCATCCCATGTACTCGCGCGGGCCGAAACGGGAGGCCTGAAAATGCGACTTGAGATAGAGCAACAGAGCATCCGCGACATATCCGCTGACCGTCACCTGCACGATGACTCGGCTCATGACCTGCTTGTAGAAACCGTTCAGGTAGGACCAGCACGAAGCCACCACGGTGAACCCCGCAGCAGCCCCCGCGGCCCACCACCCATACTGCGAAGCATTTTCCATCGACCGACGTACTCCCGAAAGGACCCGCAATTGTTCGCGAGCCTGGCGAGAAGACAAGAGGTAGAGGAAAAAGGTTCGCGGAGGGGGGAAAACAGAGATGGGACACAGATGGCACAGAACCGCACAGATCAGGCGAGAATGGAAAACTGGCCCGTTGGAAGACTGAGTTCGAATCGTCGCGCGGCAGGCGTTCAGTCGTCAGATCGCGGGTGACGCATTGATTGACTTGAACAGGGCTGACGCCTCTTTATCCGTGCGAGCCTTCACATCTGTGTCCCCTTTCCTTCCCCCGCTGCAGCGCCATTTTTGCTCCCGCGATATGGCGTTTCCGCCCACGTTTCGGGAGACTCCGCGAGAGGGAAATCCTTCCCGGCTCGCAAAACTTCCGTCCCGCGTCTCCGACTGTCAGTGGACCATTTCATGATCGACCCGAAGCAGTACATCCGCAGCATCCAGAACTTCCCCAAACCGGGCATCATGTTCCGGGACATCACTCCCCTGCTCTCCCATCCCGACGCCTTTCGCGAGACGGTCCGCCGCATTGTGCAGAAGTTCCGTGACCAGAAGATCGACGTCGTCGCCGCAGCGGAGGCTCGAGGGTTCATCTTCGCAGCTCCGATCGCCCTGGAACTGAACGCCGCCTTCGTCCCGGTACGAAAGCCGGGCAAGCTGCCGTTCGAGACGAGCGCATTCCACTACGAGCTGGAGTACGGCAAGGACACCCTCGAAATGCACTCCGACGCGGTGAAGCCCGGCGACCGCGTCCTGCTGGTCGACGACCTGCTGGCGACGGGCGGAACGATCGATGCTTGCGCCCAGCTGGTCGAACGCGGAGGCGCGGAGGTGGTCGGATGTGCCTTCGCGATTGAGCTGACGTTCCTCGAAGGACGAGCCCGGCTCGCTCCGCGGGAGTGTTTCAGCGTGATTGAGTACCACGACGAAAACTAACCCAGGACAAGTCGAGCGTCCCTCCGCCGGGATTCGGCTGGCCGAACTGGGGGACAGAATGGTATCAATGAGGTGTCGCCTCGTTTTCCAATGACGTGTCATTGGGTCCGAAGATGCAGTTCAGTCACTTCATTCCAGAGAGGGAGCCCGTCGCAATGCTGTCGTTCCCTCGTTCGCGTCCCCCTGCCCGTTGCGTCGGGTCACTTACCGCTCTGCTGCTGGCAGTAGTGGCGTTACATCCCTGCTACGCCGATACCCAGCGGAAGTCGAGTGATCCCGCCAAGGCGGAAGCACTGATCCAGGGCTTGCGGTCGCCCTCGTTTCAAGCGCGTCTGCAGGCCGAAATGGACTGCCGTCAGTGGGGGGATGCGATGTTGCCTGCACTGAACGAAGCGTTGAAAAGTTCCGATCCCGAGCTGCGGCGACGAGCACGATTGCTGATTGAACGGATCGAGGATGACCTGCTGTCGGAATCACTCAATTCGTTTCTCCAGCCTGGCTCCAACTCCTCGCTCCCCGGCTGGTCGATTGTGGAAGACATGGTGCATGACACTCCCGAGGTTCGCGCCGCCTAC
>QWOR01000100.1 GCA_003669575.1 Planctomycetota bacterium
GATTGTGTGGGACTATCGAGTGAGAACTGGTCTCGGTACTGGAAGCGGTCTGTCATTTGCCGTTACCCTTGATTGATCGAATTCCCGGTCGGTGATTGGTCGAGGTGAGCTGATGCGAATGATCGTGCGTTTGGCGGTATTGCTCTGCGTGGCTTTGGTATCACAGCCGGTCTCGGGGCAAGACGCTGTACGCCGACCGAACGTGCTGTTTATTGCGATCGACGACCAGAACGACTGGATCGGCTGCCTGGGTGGGCATCCACTTGTGAAGACGCCGCACATCGATGCGTTGGCCGCACGAGGGACTCTCTTCACCAATGCGCATTGCCAGGCTCCGCTGTGCAACCCGTCGCGGACCAGCCTGATGCTCAGCCTGCGTCCATCGACGACGGGGATCCATGGGTTGGAGCCGTGGTTTCGCCAACTCCCGGAATACCGCGACCGCGTGGCCTTGCCGCAACACTTCGCTCAGCATGGCTACCACACGCTGAGTACCGGGAAGCTGTATCACTCGCTGCGTCAGGAGCCGAAGAACTCCCCACTGCCACCGGAGTTTCAGGAGTGGGGCCCCGCAGGCGGATTTGGTCCCAAGCCGCCGCAGAGACTGACCCCCGACACTCCGGGCAAGCATCCGCTTGTCGACTGGGGTGTCTGGCCACTCGACAACGACGACTCGACCAAGGGCGATACCGTCATTACGGACTGGGCCGTGAAACAGATTGGCAATGCCCCCGCCGACCAGCCTTATTTCCTCGGCGTGGGATACTTCCTGCCGCATGTGCCGTGTTACGCCACACAGAAGTGGTTCGACCTCTACCCCGACGATGATTCGGTCCTGCCACTCATCCAGGCCCACGACCGGACCGATACACCCCGCAGCAGCTGCTACCTGCACTGGCAACTGCCCGAGGTCCGGCTCAAATGGCTCCAGCAGCACAACCAGTGGCGAAACATCACGCGGTCTTATCTCGCCTGCACCAGCTTCGTCGATAGCCAGATCGGGCGACTGCTGGCCGCCCTCGATGAGTCAGGGCAGTCGAGCAACACCATAGTCGTCTTGTGGAGTGACCACGGATGGCATCTCGGTGAGAAGGAGATCACCGGCAAGAACACATTGTGGGACCGCTCGACGCGCGTGCCGCTGATCATCGCCGGGCCGGGTGTCACAGCGGCACAGAAGTGCTCGCGACCGGCGGAACTGCTAGACATCTACCCGACACTGGTCGAGCTGTGTGGCCTTCCAGCCCGGAGTGACCTCGAAGGAGTCTCACTCGCACCCCAGCTGCGCGATGCGACGGCACCGCGTGATCGTCCGGCCATCACGAGCCACAACCAGGGGAACTTCGGTATTCGGACCGAGCAGTGGCGTTACATCCGTTACGTCGACGGAGCCGAGGAGCTGTACGACATGCAGGCCGACCCCAAAGAGTGGAAGAACCTCGCCGCAAGTCGGCTGGATGTCTGTCAGGAGCTGTTCAAGCTGATCCCCGCCCGCAATGCTGGCCCAGCCGCAGGCAGCGCCCACCGGATCCTGACCGTCTACGACAACCAACCTGTGTGGGAGGGGAAACCGATCCGACCGGAAGATGAGATCCCGGAGTAATCGCTCCCGCTCATCTCCCCCCCCAAGAGCGGCAGGCGTCAGCCTGCCGAGGCATCCGCGGCACGAACTGGCCCACGAAATCTCTGGGCGCTGACACTTCCGGATCTCAGGAACCCCGATAAAATAATCGCCGCAAAGCATTATTCAGGTAGCACTTGAGGCACAAGAACCGTCCGAGAATCTCCTCGCACCAACCCGATTTGCATTTCCGGACCGTCTGTGCCAAAATGCCGGGCTTCCGCAATTCAGGTCAGGCGCGAACTTCTCCAGTTCCGCCTTGTGAGGACAAGTGCGATGGCACATAAGAAAGGTCAGGGCTCGACCCGTAACGGTCGTGACTCCAATCCACAGCGTCGCGGCGTCAAGAAGTACGGCGGCGAGTTCGTGATCTCGGGCAACATCATCATTCGCCAGTGCGGCACCAAGTGGCGTCCAGGCCGCAACGTCGGCATGGGCAAGGACTACACGATCTTCTCCGTCGTCGAAGGCCACGTCTTCTTCGATCAGGAAGGTCGCCGCGTCAACGTCGTGCCGATGGTGGACGCTTCCGCGAACTAGTTTCGCTGGCGACATCTGAATACACCTCAGGCAGCTGTGAGAATCTCACAGCTGCTTTTTCGTTGGGTGATTCTTCCGTCCGGCCCGGCTGAAGACATCCAGTAACGCTCCCCCGGAGTTCTCCCACGTGAACTCCGGAAAGGGAATCTTCTTCCCGGTGAGCAGCGCACGAATGCTCGCTCCGAGAAAGAGCCACGGAGCTTTGAGCCGATTGATCAGCGGAACCGTCTCTCCGGTCCCCGTCGGCCGCACCACAAGAACCGTCACGTCGTCGTCCTTCAGGTTCTCTGGATGCAGGCTGCTGATCTGCTCCAGCAGTGTCGAGATCAACTCGCCGGGACGCTGAGGATCAACCGACTTCATCAGGCCCAGCAATCCCTTCGGTCCGAGAAGTTCCCCCGCAGCGTTCCGCGACTCGATCAACGAGTCGGTATAGAACACCAGCAGATCACCCGGCTGGGCATGGACCCGCTGCTCGCCGTATTTCATTTCCTTGAGCATGCCGAGTGGAAAGTCCGACAAGCCCTCGGCGTTGTCATCGCCACTGGTATCGAGAATGGCCCAGTGTCCGATCTGGTTACTGTAGATCAGCGGCGGCGGATGCCCGGCGTTGGTGACCGTGAATCGCCGATCAGGTGAGAAAAACGAGGCCGCCACAGCGGTCGCGAATCCGCCGCTGTGCCGCACCTCACCGAACTCGCGATTCATCTCAGCCAGGAACTGCCGCTGCTCCACATGATTCACATGCCGCCGCATCAGGTCACGTAACCGCTCGCCGGTCTGGGCCAATGACTCACCATGACCGCTGATGTCGGCCACCAGCAATCGCGTGATCCGTCCGGTCGCACAGCTGGAGATGAAGTACACATCCCCACCGCCGGTTGCCTGCTGATACGGCTGGCTGTAGATCCACGACTCCAAGCCCAGTGTGGAGAGGCTGTGCTGCGTCGACTGGTTCCCGCCCCAGACCTCCATACAGGCCATCATGGGCGACGTATGTTCCACGACATCGGACATCGAGTTACCCTTGTTGAAGTGTGAGCCGCACGGACTCATCGTACCACTGTGACCCGCGTCCGAATTCTTCCCTTTACAGCCACTCCGAGAACCCCAGCCGATCCATTTCCGCCACCAGTCGACGGACCCCCGCTTCGTCGTCGCGTCGGGCAACGAGCGTTGCAGTCGGGGTGTGAACGATGATCAGGCCCTCCACACCAAAGGTGGCGACAAGGTGCTCCTCGCTCGTCTGTACGATGCAGTCGCTGGTTTCCACAGCGATGTGTGAGCCCCGCAGCGTATTTCCATGTTCGTTCCGTCCCCACAGCTCGGGCCACGCCTGCCAGCTGCCGACATCGCTCCACGCGAAGTCGGCGGGAATGACCAGCAGCCCGGCGTTCGTCTCACGGGAGAGCGGCTCCAGAACCGCATGGTCGACGGAGAGCGATGGCAACTGGGCGAACGCCTTGCGAAGCACTTCGCTCCACCCGTTCGTTGAATCGTGTGCGGCCATGCGCTGGACGACCTCTGCGATCTCCAGAGCATATTGTCCGAGGAGTTCCAGATACCGCCGGGCTTTCCAGACGAAGATCCCCGCGTTCCAGTAGTGCCGTCCGCTCATCGCGTACTCGGTGGCGGTCGTCACATCGGGCTTCTCGCGAAAACAGAGCACTCGCTGCGGGGCATGGGGCTCATCAGCGTCACCACTCGTCGTTTCGACCTCGATGTAACCAAAGCCGGTCGCAGGACGAGTGGGCACAATGCCGAGCAAGCAGATGGTCTCAGGCGACTTCTCGACCTGGTGAAGCGCCTCCTTGAGGCACCCCTGGAACTTCGCATCGGGCGAAATCAGATGGTCCGCCGGAGCCACCGCCATCACAGCCTCCGGATCACGCTTCGCCCAGATCGCAGCCGCCAGTCCGAGGCAGGCCGCTGTGTTGCGGGCCGATGGTTCCAGCAACAGGTTCTCGACGGGCATCTCCGGCAGTTGAGCCCGCGTCGGGATGGCATATTGAGCCCCGGTGATGACCGAGACACACTCCCAATCGAACAGCGGCAGCGATCTCTCGGCGGTCAGCCTCAGCAGCGACTTCTCCCCGCCCAGCGAGAGGAACTGTTTCGGTCGGGTCCGTCGGCTTTCCGGCCAGAACCGGACCCCGCCTCCGCCCGCCATGATTGTCAGAATCCGCATCGGTATTCCCTGTTCAGGCTGCGTGAACCACTCTCTCGCCCCGGTGTCCATCATGACAGCCGCCAGTGGCTGACTGAATCTCGAAGCCGTTGACTCGCCATGTTTCGTCGTCCGAACCGCCAGCGAAAGTGGTTAAATCACCCGTATCGAGCCCCCCAACCCCATTCCATGACAACTTGCGAAGAGTGCGAGATCCGCTATATTCTGGCAATGTTACCGACGAAGTAACATGGACCGAGGGTCAACTCCTCGCTCGACGGAGAGGTGGCAGAGTGGCCGAATGCGCCGGATTGCTAATCCGGTAATCGTGAAAACGATTCGGGGGTTCGAATCCCCCCCTTTCCGCTTATTTTTCCTGTGATTTACGCGGTTTTCGTGAGTTGTTGGCACTCGATGATTTTTTTCAGATTTCTTCCGACTACACCCTAGAACAGCCGATTTTATCCCCTTTTTGGTGTAGTTACACCCGCGAAATCGGATCTCGGTTGTGATCTAGCCAATGAATCCAATGCTCTGGGGGCCACAATTGACACTACCAAGGCTGATC
Source organism: Planctomycetota bacterium (assembly GCA_003669575.1). GTDB lineage: Bacteria > Planctomycetota > Planctomycetia > Planctomycetales > Planctomycetaceae > TH-plancto1. The sequence continues at coordinate 4,897 of QWOR01000100.1, forward strand.
GAGTCGCTTCGATATGTCAGCCAGTCAACATTCCCAGCATCCGTCAACACTCTCGTAAGGGTGTGAGAGGGGATTAACTGCTCGGAACAGTTGCAGGACGTTTCGTTCACGAACATCAAGCAAAGGAGCTA
>QWOR01000246.1 GCA_003669575.1 Planctomycetota bacterium
CATTGTCGTTGATCCACAGACCGGCGAGATCTTCTGCTTTGCTCTCTGGATGAATGGTAAGCCGGGGAAGCATCAGTGGAACGGAGATGGTTCCGAACCCGGCTTCGAGATCGGCAAGACCGCCCAGTTCATGATGGTCACTTCGAAGGACGATGGGCTGACGTGGTCCAAGCCTGAGAATCTCACCCGCAAACTCAAGCAGGAGTCGTGGTGGCTGCTGGCCCCGTCGCCGCAGTCGGGATTCGGGTTACCCGACGGGACACTGGTCATGCCTGTCCAGGGGCGGTCGGGGGGCGGGGATCTGGAGACCTTTGCGACATTGGTGATCAGTCGTGATCACGGCCAGACATGGACCATCGGTCAGCCTGGCTACACCGGCGGCAACGAGTGCCAGGCTGTGCCGCTGGGCGACGGCTCGATCATGCTCAACATCCGCAACGACCGGGAGCGGTTCCGAGCGGTGGTCATGACGAAAGACCTCGGCCAGACCTGGGCACCTCATCCTACCCACCGTAACACGCTCATTGAACCCAATTGCAACGGCAGCCTCCTGCGATTCGACTATGAGCAGGCCGGGGTGAAGAAACATGTCCTGCTCTTCGCCAATCCCCACACCCAGAAAGGCCGCACTCATCACACGATACAAGTCAGCTTCGATGACGGGCTGACCTGGCCTGACTCGCATCACATGCTGCTCGATGAAGGACGCGGGGCAGGGTACCCCAGCATGACCCGCGTGGATGACCAGCACGTGGGCATCGTTTATGAGGGCAGCCAGTCCCAGCTGACGTTGGAGAAGATCCCGATCAAGGATCTGCTGGAGCCGACACGACGTCTGGTCGCTCGGGACATCTGGCAGCGCGAGGTCTCGAAAGAGGGACTTGATCTTCTGGAACAGAGACGAAAGACGCCCGCCTTTGGTGCCAATGACTTCGACATGGAGGGCCTGCGTCGCGGTATGGGCTCGCGGACCGAGCCCATACCGCCCGGTATCCAAATGATGAAAGTCAAAGTCGGCGAGATCCCCTGCGAATGGGTGCTGGCCCCCGGAGCCGATCCCGACCTGCGGCTTCTCTATCTGCACGGCGGCGGATGGGTCTCGGGATCAGGCGGCGGCTACCTCCCGCTCGCAGCTGAGATCTCACAGGTCGCCAAGTGTGCGGTGCTGCTCCCCGATTATCGACTGGCTCCCGAGCATCCATTCCCGGCTGGGCTTGATGATTGCGTTACTGCTCATGAATGGCTGGTCGCCAACGGGCCATCGGGAGTTCATCCGGCGAAGGCGACGTTCATCGCTGGCGATTCGGCGGGTGGTAATCTGACGCTCGCGACTCTGCTGGCATTACGAGACCGAGGCAAAACGATGCCACTGGGAGGAATACCCATTTCTCCAGCGACCGATTTCACGTTCACAAGTGATTCCCTCAAGTCGGTCGAAGATCCAATCATCAGTGCCCGGACCATGCCCGAGTTTCGGAGTCGCTATCTGGGCCAGAGCGACCCTCGCAATCCGCTGGCGTCGCCCGTCTTCGGTAACTTTCGGGGGCTGCCGCCGCTGCTGATTCAGGCGGGTGAAGAGGAAATGCTACGTGATGACAGTATCCGCGTCGCGCAAAAAGCCTGGGCCGATGGCATCCCTGTCATTCTTGAAATCTGGCCCGGCATGATGCATGTCTTCCATGTCCGCGGGCTTCCGGAGTCGCAAACAGCTGTCGAGGGCGTCAGCCGGTTCATGCACACTCAGCTGCCAGCTGAATAAATTCGAGGTCGATACCGACCACGATTGCATTAACAGGCATGGATGCGTCTCCCGCTGGTCGATAAACTGGAGAGGCTGTATTTGCGAGCCTCCTTCTCGTGTCGGGTCACGCCCATGTCCTTTCCACCACCTCGCCATGACTCCTGCACGCGGCGGACAATGCTCCAGGCCGGTTCGGTTGGACTCCTCGGCCTGGGCATGAACCATGTCGCTGCCTTGCGTGAGGCACGGGCGACTCCCGCGCCAATCGCTGAGGGTGGGCAAGCCAAGTCGGTCATCTTTATCTTCTTGTCAGGCGGCGCCCCCCAGCATGACACCTTCGATCCCAAGCCCAACGCCCCGCTCGGCATTCGCGGCCAGTTCTCCCCCATCTCAACACAGACTCCGGGAGTCCAGATTTGCGAACACCTGCCGATGCTCGCGGCACGCAGCCAGAAGTGGGGCCTCATTCGCTCGCTGACGACTCCCTATAACGAACACTCGCAAGGACACACGACGATCCTCACCGGCCGGACGCCGATGCCGCCGAACTACAGCCCCGTGAAGCCCCAGCCGACCGACTGGCCTTCGATCGCCTCGATCGTCGGGGACGCTCTGCCGAAACGGAATAACAATCTGCCTCCGGCGATCGTGTTGCCCGAGCGGCTGGTTCACAACACTGGACGTGTACTCCCCGGCCAGTTCGGGGGCATGATGGGGAGTCGTCGCGATCCATGGTTCGTGGAGGCTTCGCCCTACAACTCCAAATCGTACGGAGCCTACCCCGACTACGAGTTCCATTTCGTTCGAGGCCGCGAACACAATCCCAATCTCAAGTTCCAGGCTCCGAATCTCAGCCTGCCGCAGGGGCTCGACATCTCCCGGCTCGGAAACCGTTCGGCGTTGCTTTCGCATCTGGGGCAACAACGCTCTGACCTCGACGCAGCTGCGACTGTGGAGAGCTTCGATCGGCACCGCCAGTCGGCGATCTCATTGCTGACAGATTCACGGGTCCAGAAGGCCTTCGATGTCCACAACGCCGATCCGCGCGACCTCGACCGCTATGGACGAAACGCATTCGGCTGGTCGCTGCTGATGGCCCGACAGCTGGTGGAGCAGGGGGTCGGACTGGTGCAGGTCAACCTCGGGAATAACGAGGCGTGGGACACGCACGAGAACAACTTCCCGCTGTTGAAAGATTGCCTGTTACCGCCAACCGATCGCGGACTTTCCGCGTTGCTCGATGATCTCGATGAGCGGGGATTGCTCGACGAAACGCTGATCGTCATGTGCGGTGAGATGGGACGCACCCCCAAGGTCAATGCAGGCACGGGCGAGTCGAGGGTCCCGGGGCGAGATCACTGGGGAGCGGTGCAGACGGTGTTCGTGGCCGGCGGAGGAACACCTCGCGGAATCGTGGTGGGAGCTTCCGACGAACAGGGGGCTTACCCCACGAGATCAGCCCAACGACCGGAGAATCTGGCGGCGACGATTTATCACCACCTCGGCATCCCGGCCACAGCTGTGTGGATGGACGAGGTCGATCGCCCCCACCAGATTTACTACGACGATCCGATTCGCGAACTGGTTTGAGAAGGATTTGCATGTCCGCTGGGGAATCAATGTCACTCACTCACCGCATGACGCGTCGTGAGTGTCTGCAACGGGCTGCGCTGTTGCCACTGGTCGGTTGTCTCGTGGCTCCGACACTGAGTCTCGCAGCTCCAGCACCCGCGCACGTAAAGCCCAAACGCGTCGCGGCGGTCGTCACGGTCTACTTCTACAACTCCCACGCTGATGTGCTGCTCGGCAAGATCATGGAGGGATGGAAGCAGGACGGTGGACCGGGGCCCGCCTTGGAACTGGCCGGGGTCTATATCGATCAGTTCCCCGCTGGCGACATCGGCCGGGCGGCGTGTGCCAAACGCGGCGTGCCGATTTTCGACACGATTGAGAAGGCCATCACTGTTGGCGGCAGCAGCATCCCCGTCGATGGTGTCCTGAGCATCGGCGAGCACGGTGACTACCCGCTGAACGAGATCGGACAACAGCTCTACCCGCGTCGCCGGTTCTTTGAAGAGATCACCAATACCTTTGAGAAGTACGGCAAGGTCGTCCCGGTCTTCAATGACAAGCATCTGGGACCGCTGTGGACTGACGCCCGCTGGATGTACGACCGGGCTCGTGAACTCCAGGTCCCGTTCATGGCTGGGTCGTCGATGCCCGTGGGGTATCGGTTACAGGAGCACCCACTCCCGATGGGGACCGAGATCGAGGCTGCTGTAGGGATCGGCTTCAGCGGTCTGGAAATCTACGGATTTCATGCCCTCGAGTTCCTGCAATGGCACCTGGAACGCCGCCAGCGTGCAGAGACCGGCGTAAAGTCGGTTCAGTTCCTGGAAGGGACCGAGATGTGGAAGGCCGTCGACTCGGGTGTCGTGTCGAAAGAGGCCTTTGAAGTGGCATTCGCAGCTGTGCCGAAGTCTGGGACACCCGATCCGAGGACGGACGAAAAGGCGGCGATGTTTCTGATCGAGTACAACGACGGGCTCCGCGCGGCGATCTTCATGCTCAGCTGCGTCGGCGGTACATCAGTTGGTCTCAAGATCAAGGGGCAACCCCAGCCGACAGCCCTCTCGTTCGACGAACGTACCGTCCCGCGCCACCCGCACTTTGCCTGCCTGCTGAAGAGCATCGAACGCATGATCCACACGGGGCGACCGTCGTATCCGGTGGAACGTACGCTTCTGACCAGCGGCATACTCGACCGGGTCCTGAACTCAAAACACCAGGGCGGCAAACAGCTGCAGACGCCGGAACTGGCGATTTCCTATCAGCCAGTCGATTATCCCTATGCTCCGCATATTGACCTGCTGGCCGATCCGTCGAAGTAAGCCGCAGATCGCAAGAAACACTCATCCAAAAGAACCAGCCCACCTCTTCATCACAATAGACAAACAGGTGGGCTGAGTTTTCAGACACGAGCTGATGAAGTGAGTGCACCATCAGCCAATCCTACAACCTGATAAAGATCTTTTGCTTTTCCAGGTATCGGATAAAGACGTAGGTAGTGATGTAGAAGATCGCCAGGCCGAGCAAACACATCGGCAGAGGTGAATCTTTGGGCACGAGATTGTGTACGGCAATCTCGATACTGTGGTGCAGGAAGTACGCCGCAAGAGCATTCGTTCCAAAAGTCCGGAACAGGCCAATTGAAATCCCACCGATGTCACACAGGATCACAAACCCGGACAGAACCAGCATAGAGAAGCCCGCGGCAAACATCGC
>QWOR01000007.1 GCA_003669575.1 Planctomycetota bacterium
GGATGTACCGCAGGTCCGATACGCAGTCGAGGCACGCCAGCCCCGTCTCCACCAGCAGACCTCTGCCATTTTTGAAGAGGCGAGGTCCTGACGCTGTAGGTATTGAGTGGAGCGAACTACTGCAGTTCGATCGACTGCTGAATCCTGGGCAGCGAACTCGTTTTGGAGGGCGTGCTGCTCGTGGTTTCTGCATTCGCCTGGATGATTTTGCCATCCGAGCTGAGCCCACCGGAGATCATGCGACGCATTGTCGCCAGCAGCTCATGTCGATTATTAGGGCCAGTTCCCGTGATCAATGTCATGTCGTGAATGTGAGTCTGACCTTCAGATCGCTCGATCTGAACCTCTGCCCCCAGTTTTGAGTTCCCGAACTGCAGTCGAGTCAGCTTGTCATCAACCTTCATGCCCGTGAGCGGGAGCGTCAGCAATGCAATGGGATCGAAACCCAGGTCAGGCACTTCGCTGAGCTGGCTCCAGATCATCGCGTTGAAGCTCTCTGCGGAACAATGGCTGACTCGCTGAATATTGTTGCCTTCGATGCCCGCGATGAATTCATAGACGGGAATCAAGTTCTCCATGGTCAGCTTGAGTGATGAAGGACGATTCTCGACGGGGATGAGAATATCCTCGATTTCCATACGTCCCGGCTGAGACCGCAGTACATAGGTGAGAGCACGGGTCCCCTGGGTGACAGTGACTTCGGTCTTGGCTCCGGCGTATGTCACGTGGAAGATCTCCGGCGCAGCGGCCTCGATCTCGGGCAGAGGCAAGGCCTTGATGACATCGGGGCGGACCCGATCCCAGACTCGTTCGCGGAAATCGAGCGTTGACATCGACTGCAGACGCGGAACATCCCGAGCCACCAGAGCCTCGGAGTACAGATTGACCATGGCTTCGTGCAGGAAGACCGATGACAGACGTTTCGACTCGCGAGTGCCATCTTCGGCCAGAGTGACCTCACTGACGAGAGGCAACGCGGACTTTTCCGGGGTCGTCGTGCCGGTCTTACTCAGCACGTCGAGTGAAACCACTACGGCACCCGTACTCGATTTCAGAATCAGGTCGAGGCTGTCTTTCTGCTGCCGAGCTTCGTAAGGCTTCTCGAACAGTTCCTTTCCGGGGACCGGAGCCTGAGACAGATCCGCCGAGACCAGGCAGCTGTCATGAAACGACTTGGAAGCCACTTTGGACAGACGTTCTTTGTCGCCCGCGGAATACGCATTCAGAAATTCCTGGGACTGTCGCAAAGCCGTGGCCAGCTTCAGAGCGGAACGCACTGTGTTTTCGTCATCCTTCAGGGCGGCATCGCGTACAAGCCAGCGATCATTAATCAGTTGAAACTGAACGGTCACGGTCCCGACCTGCACGAACGCGCTGTCGTCCTTCATTCTGGCGTCGGGGCGGAGTGACTTTTGCTGGGGGGTCTGTTGGGCCACATGTCCCGCAAGCTGTGTCAACCAGGCGGGCGGTAACGGTTCGAGCTGCTCGCGAAGCTCCGGGGCTGTCACAGACAGAATCTTTTCCGGCTCCTGACTGTGCCAGGCATCGACGAACTCGCGGACTGACATCACCAGATCGAGCTGTTCGATCGCGGATCGAGTCACCTCACCGCGTCCGGAATCCTGCTTGAGCGTGACATCGTCTACAACCCAGCGTTGAATCTTAGGATCGCGAGTCAGGGTGTAGACCACTTCACGCGCGGCTTTGTTTTTCCCGATCTCAACTTTTGCCCGGACCTCATCCTTGGAGACTTGTTCGATTTCCAGGATCTTGTTCTTCCCGGTCTGAAAATTCAGAACCTCCATGTCCCGCAGTGCTTCTTCACGCCGGAGCGCGCGACGCTCGAACTGATCGGAGACCGCCAGTTTCATCCCGTCTGGGTCTTTGTCAGCCAGACTCTTCGAGAAACGATCGACCGCCTGCTGAGTCAGCATCTTGGTACAACCGGATCCCAAGCTGAGAACCAGGCACAGCCCGATCCACAACTTGCGGTGAGTGCAGTTCGTGAGGAACATGAGAGCGTCCTTGCCGACGAGAGCCTGGCTTCGGGAGAAGCTCAGGCAGACGATGGGAGGCGAGTGAGGCTGAGAGGACCACGGAATCGCGGCATCCCGGTCTCGAGGGGAGCATGCTTGTCTCACAACGCTCAGAACCGGTCAAGGTGCGGATCGGTGTGGCCACCCGAAACCGCAAGAACTGCCCCAGAATGAGGCCAGGCTGGTGGAAACTGCGGCGAAACCTGCCGCTGATACGGCAGCACGAGCTGTGGAGACCACCATAAACACTGGTGCCGATGGCTGCCTGAAGCGCGAGCGATTTGATGGCAGCGAATGGGGCCAGCACGGCTCGCACCAGAACGTATCGCGTACGGCTCAGCCGCCTCAATGCCCCATGCGAGACCTCATACATGGGACCTTACGATACCAATCAAGACATGCGATTTGCTTACGGAAACAATTCCACAGGACCACGGTCGATCGGCTGATCAGGGTCGGTCTTCGTCAGCGGCAAAACAATCGTACGTTCGGTTTGATCATTCCATTTCATGTTCTGCTTCAGGAACCGACCGATACGAGGTGCCCCTTCCACGGGACTCACTTCGCTGGAACCGCTCTGAGCGACAGCTGCATTCTCATTCGGACGAGGCTTAACCAGACTCGTGGTACGGCGACGAGGCAACAGATCAAATCCGAAAAATGGAGTCGGCGAGTTGCTGTTCATCTGAAAGTTGGGACGATCGAGTTCGCAGCCCGACAGCATCAAACAGGCCAGCCACACCGCGCTCCAGCGGACCGATGTCGGCTCTTGAATAGGCTGTGTGTTCATGGATGACCTCGCACTGACGGGAGTCTCTACTCTGAAGCTGCGATCTTTACGCAGCCTCTTTCCGTGAAGGGGACAGGAACAGACGTTGATAGATCGAGTTCGTTGCGAGCAGTTGATTGTGTGATCCATCCGCCACGACTTTTCCCTGATCGACGACCACCACCCGAGTCACAAGATCGAGCAGACTTTGCGACATGGAATGGGTGATCAGCAGCACGGTCCGGCCCACGACAAACTCTTTGAGAGTCTGGTGAATCATGCCTTCGCTTTCGGCATCGGTCGCGGATGTGGCTTCATCGAGAATCAGAATCGAAGGATCACGCAGGATCGCTCGAGCCAGTGCGACACGCTGTCTCTGTCCACCGGAGAGTGACCTCCCCTTGTCGCCCAGCTGGGTGTCGTAGCCCTTGGGCAGCTGCTGAAGAATCGGTCCGAGATGAGCCTTGGCCGCTGCGATGTCGAGCCGGGCCTGATCAACACCCGATGTCCCGTAGGTGATATTCTCTCGCAATGTCATGTCAAACAGGATCGTTTCCTGAGTGACGAGGCCGATCTGACTTCGCAAATCGGGTATCCGGGCGTTCACGATCGGAGTACCGTCAATCAGGATCTGACCCGATTGTGGATCGAAAAACCTCGGCAACAGCTGCACGAGAGTTGACTTACCACATCCGTTTTGACCGACAAGGGCGACTACTTCGCCAGCCTTGATCTTGAGGCTGAAATGATCCAGAACCGGCCCACGCAACTCGGCCTGACCGCGCGGTGCGTACTGGAACGACACGTCACGGAACTCAATGGATGACGAATGCCGGGGCAGCGGAACGCCATCCGCCGTGTCACTGACTTTCGGTGTCGTGTCGAACAACTCCAGAATTCTCTCGAAGGCTGTGACGGATCGTCGCAGCCCGGACATTGACACGTTCATCTTGCGGAGGGGATCCAGCATCCCCGCCAGCAGTGCATACAGCATCCCCAGGGATTCCACGGACATCGGCTGCTCGGCCAGTTTAATTCCATAGATCGAGGTTTTGTGCCTGAGTACCAGATATGCTCCCGGCAGCAAGGCAACGAAGAGCGACATGATCCCCAGCAGCTCCATCGTTGGCTTGACCAGAGCATCAACGCGGACAACTCTCACAGCCTTCTTGAAGTAGTTCTGGTACTCGGACTCATACATCTGCTGGTGTTTTTTCGCCGTGCCGAAGGCAATGACGACCTTGATCCCTTCAAACGACTCTTCCAGGATGCGATAGATCTTGGTCATGCTTTCCAGCATGCGACGGCTGGCCCGCTTCAAACTCGTCGAGAGCAGAGCCAGAACCACTCCCATGAGCGGTGCCACGAGGATCGACAAGAGTGTCAGCCGCCAATTGCACCAGAAGGCGATCAGGGCACAGGCCAGGCACTTCAATGGTTCACGAACGAACCGACCACCAATTGTACTCAGACCAAACGACAACTGCTCCGTGTCGTGAGTAAACCGCGACATCAGCCCAGCGGTTCCTTCGTGCGAAAAGGTCTGGTAGTCGAGACTCAGCATCTTGCGAAAGAGCTCTTTCCGCACGTCAGCGACGGCCGACTCTGAGCACTCTCCCACCAGCACGTCCTGCAGGTACATAAACAGTCCCTTGATGAACGTCGAGGTGACGACCACCATGATGATGAATATGAAAGTGCGGAACACAGACTGCGGGAACCAGGACGCCTGAACGATTTGCTCCGCCCAGAGCATCCACTTTTCGGACAACTGCAGGCGGGAGATTTCCTCCTGGTGCAGCACGAGGGCATGCTGAGCGTGTTCGAACTCTTCGGATTCCGACAGCTGAGCCGTTGACAATCTGGTCTTGAGATCAGCGACCTGAGATTCGACCTTCTCGATTTCAGCCGATTCGCCTCGGAGTGACTCTCTGATCTCAGCGAGGTCCTCAGCGACAAACATCTGCAGCGTCTTCTCTTTAAGCAAGACCTGCATAATGGGATAAACAATGGTCAGATTGGCGCCCCACAAGAGAGACACCAAGACCCCGAACAGGCAGGATAGAAGGAACTTTCGCCTGTGTGGCCAGACGAAAGGAAGCAACCTTTTCAGTTCACGCATGAGAATCCATTCTCCGAGCGATCATCCCGGTTCCGGTCGACCACCCAACGGCTGCAATCCATTGCAGCGGGAACTAGACCACGGCACCCC
>QWOR01000329.1 GCA_003669575.1 Planctomycetota bacterium
GTCCCGTGAACTTAGCCCGTTTTCGCTTCGCTCCGACTGACCGAATCATTCCGTCTTCGACAACCAGTTCGCCATCCTCAATCAACCTGTCGGGCAGCACCAGCGTTCCATTGGTGAACAGCACAGACGTGTCATCCGTCGTCGGCAGTGGCATCGCATCGGCCTCCAACAAGGGGCATGAAGAATTTCATCTCCCGGAATATATCGATTCTCTACCAACCATTCTTTTCAGTGATCACCAGTTTGGCATTCCACTACCTTCCCTTTTCCTTGCTTCCCTTCGTTGTCTTCTGTTCATGTTGAAGACCTCGGAGCAGCAGGAGTCCGCTGGCAATCTTGTCTGACAATACTTTAACTGATTCTTTTGAACAAAAGGGAAGCAAGGAAAGGAAGAATATAGATACGTGATTCAGTTGGTTCGTTACATCGATGCCTCTGCGGATGGCGGTGCGGCGGGTGATTCGGGATACTGATCACACAAGATTCACAGTTTCCTGCTGAGGAATGCTCGCCGATGTTTACCTCCTGGTCGCTTCACCGTTGGATTGTGTGTGCTGGTTTCCTGCTCATGGCGTCGGTTTCTATGCAGGCTGCGGAACCTCCGAAGTATGAGGTCATCGAGACGCGAATCATCAGCTGGAAACCGCCGCTCTACCACGGTTGGCCAACGTTGATTCGCAGGGCCAATGGGGAGCTGTTGCTCTCGTTTTCAGGGGGCCGGGAAGGTCACGTCTGTCCGTTTGGCCGCCTCGAACTGATGCGGTCAAAGGACAACGGTGTCAACTGGAGTTGGCCGCAGGTTGTCTACGATGGCCCAATCGATGATCGAGATGCTGGATTGGCCGAAACGAAGGCCGGGTCGCTGCTCTACACCACATTCACCTCGTTGGACTACGAGGCGATTCTTGCCACTGCGGAGTCGAAGAAGGCGGGTGAGCGTGGGGCTTTCACGGAAACTCAGCTGGCCGAGTGGCGGGCAGCTCACAGTCGTCTGACCCCGGAACAGCGCAGAGGCGAACTGGGTTGCTGGATGATCCGCTCCACTGACGGCGGCGTGAACTGGTCGGCTCGGTATCGTGTTCCGGTCGACAGCCCGCACGGACCGATTGCATTACAAGATGGACGAGTCCTCTATCCCGGGGTCTCCTTGTGGGAAAAGAAGCGTCGAGTCGGTGTCTGCCAATCCACGGATGATGGGGTGACCTGGGAGTGGCTGGCCGATATCCCCGTCCGTCCCGGAGATAGTCCCGATCAATATCATGAACTGCATGCCGTGGAAGTGGCCAATGGTCATCTGATTTGTCATATCCGCAACCACAACTCATTGAATGACGGAGAGACCCTGCAAAGCGAGTCGACCGATGGGGGCAAGAGCTGGAGTGTCCCGCATACGATCGGCGTGTGGGGCCTGCCGTCGCACTTGCTGAAGATCGCTGATGGGCGGTTGTTGTTTTCCTATGGGTACCGTCGCCCTCCTTTCGGGAATCAGGTTCGACTGAGTTCCGATCAAGGGCACACCTGGAGTGAGCCCATGATTATCAGCGGAGATGGAGCCGGCGGAGACTTGGGATACCCCTCGACCGTACAGATTGCCGATGGGACGTTTGTCACAGTCTGGTACGAGAAGATGTCGACATCCCCGCTCGCTCAAATCCGCCAAGCCCGGTGGCGGTTGATCGAATAAATTGTCGGCGATGGTTGCTGACTCCCTCCGACCGTGACCATTCTCTTACTCATTTGCGAATCGAGTCCTCACAGCAGAGGCCAAATTCGAAACTCATCTGGAACTTTTCAGCCCGGACGGTTATCTAAGCATGGGGGCCGCTTGTTCGGCCTTGCGTTGGCATAACTTCTGACCGGCCGGGACGATGGATCGTTCCGGAACTGTCTGCTGGAAATCGATCATGCGTTACCGAGTGAGTTTGGCATTGGCCGTGGTACTGGGCCTGTGGGGAGTGATGCAATTGAGTGCGGAACCACCGGTGATCACCGATGAGCGGGCTCGGGCCGACAAGCTCTTTGCCGACGGCAACTATCGCGATGCACTGGCCATCTACCGGTCGCTCGCCCTGGATTCCCAGAACACGGGCCCACAACTTCCTCACGACATCACGCAGGTCGACAACTGCTACCGCAATCTTCAGCGTGACAACGAGATCGACGCCTATCTGGAAGAGGTCGAGAAGGTCCACGAAAAGAACTGGCGAGGCCTGAAAGCCATCGGTCAGGAGTGGATTTCAATACCGGACTACGGGTACCTGATCGCCGGAAAGTTCCATCGCGGGAACTCCGAGACTGGAGGCCAGTATGTGCAGGCCTCGTCCCGTGACCGCGTCCGGGCGTTTCAGATCTTTGAGAAGGCTCTGAAGCTGGTGGTCGCCGAACCGATTACCGAGATGAACCGGGCAGAAGTCGCTGACTTCTACAAACAGCTGGCCGACTTCGTCCTGAATGACCGCCAGGGGGGAGCGGCCTGGCAGCTGCAGTCACTGACGAACATCCCGGAGTTACCCGATTATTCCAACGTGAACTACGGACGTTGGGGGGGGCGCTGGGGCGGCAGCAAGGGAGCTCCGGTGGATGCCGAAGGGAATCCCGTCTTCTACACGGTTCCCGCATCGTGGGAAGCTGCGACGTCGGATGGTCAGCGGTGGCGCTGGGCGTTGAATCAGGTGAAAGTGGTGAATGCAGCTCGCGCCGGTGAGGTCGATCGTCAGTTCGCTGACTTTCTGCACTCGCAATTCGGAGTGCAGACCCTGCGTGAAGGCGGTATCACACTGCCCGAATCGGACGGAAAAGATGGCGATCCGAATGCCAACCCATTTGCTCTCAAGACCCTGAAGGACAACGAGACGATCGCCCGGCTTGCAACGGGAGCGAGGCGGATCACTCTTCCCGATGAGTTCAATCCCCTCGCGATCTATCAGCAATTGGCTCAAACCAAGGATCAGGGAGCCGGGGCTCTCGAAACACTGGCTCAGATCGCCGAGGATCGCCAGCAATACAACAAAGCCGCCGAGTACTGGGGCCAGGTCATCAACCGCTTCGGGACCAGCGATACTCGCAAGCAGCGCCTCGATCAGATTGTTGGCAACTGGGGCCGATTCGATAACACACAATCACAGCCAGCGGGGAAGGACGCCACACTGGAGTTCATTTTTCGTAATGCGACCCGTGTCGATTTGACCGCACGGCGGGTCAATGTCTCCCAGCTGCTGGAGGACGTGAAGAAGTACCTGAAATCCAATCCGAAGGACCTCGATTGGAACGAGATGCAGATCGACAACATCGGCCATCGTCTGGTCGAAATGAATCAGCTCAAGTACCTCGAAGGCGACAAAGTCGAATGGGCGCAGGACCTCGAACCCCGACCCGAACACTTTGATCGCCGCGTAACTCTCCAGACACCACTGAAGCAAGCCGGGGCCTACTTGGTCGAGGCGAAGCTGCGCGATGGCAACGTGAGCCGGATCATCGTCTGGCTCGACGACACCATCATCGTCAAGAAGCCGATCGACAATGGCGTCTGGTACTACGTCGCCGACGCGGTGACTGGCAAGCCGATTGAGAGAGCCAACGTCGAGTTCTTCGGCTGGCGGCATGTCTTTGACGAGAAACGCAAGCGGCAGGATGTCGTCGTCAAGAACTTCTCCGAGTTCTCCGACGCTCAGGGCCAGCTGACCCCCGATACGAAACAGCTGGGTGATGATTACCAGTGGATCGTGATTGCCCGGACGAAAGACGGACGACTCGCCCACCTGGGCTTCAGCTGGACCGGGTTCGGTCGCCATCACTGGGATGAGTTGAACGAGTTCAAGGTCTACACCATCACCGACCGCCCGGTCTATCGCCCGGCGCAAACGGTGAAGTTCAAGTTCTGGCTCGGTCACTCACAGTATGACCAGCCCGATAAGTCGCCGTTCGCAAATCAGAAGGTTCAGGTCCTGATTCAGGACCCGCAGGGGACCGAGGTCGCGAAGCAAATGCTGACGACCGACGAGTTCGGTGGCGTCCAAGGCGAGTACGAACTTCCCAAGGGCGCGCCGCTCGGGGCCTACTCGATCTCGCTGAATCACGGGCGGACCAGCGGAGGGGGTTCGTTCCGCGTTGAGGAGTACAAGAAGCCTGAGTTCGAAGTCACCGTCTCCTCGCCCGACAAGCCCGTGATGCTCGGCGAAAAAATCGAGGCCAAGGTGGTCGCGAAGTACTACTTCGGCGCTCCCGTCACCAATGCCAAGGTGAAGATCAAGGTCGAACGCTCTCCACACAACAGCCGCTGGTATCCAGCCGCCCGCTGGGACTGGCTCTATGGCTCGGGCTACTGGTGGTTTGCGGGTGAATACAACTGGTACCCCGGCTTCCAGCGTTGGGGCTGCTTGCGACCGATGCCGCCGTGGAATCCCTGGAACCCCGCACCGCCGGAACTCGTCGTCGACATGGAAGCGGAGATCGGCCCCGATGGGACGGTTGCTGTGCCGATCGACACCACGCTGGCGAAGGCCCTGCACGGTGACGAAGACCATGCCTACAAAATCACTGCGGAGGTTACCGACGAATCTCGCCGTGTCATCACCGGCACGGGCGAGGTCCTCGTGGCCCGCGATCCATTCAAGGTCTTCGCCTGGACCGATCGCGGCTTCTACAAAACCGGCGATACGATCAACGCCGAGTTCCAGGCTCGTACCCTCTCGGGTAAGCCCGTTGCGGGGAACGCACAGCTGAAGCTCCTGCGCATCTCTTACGACGCGGATGGTCAGCCGAAGGAAGAGGTCGCGCAGACCTGGGACCTCAAGACCGATGTAGAGGGCCGCGTCTCTCAGCAGATCAAAGCCACAGCTGCGGGGCAGTACCGACTGTCGATGACTGTCACCGACAGCGAAGGCCACGCGATCGAAGGAGGCCATCTCTTCTTCATTCGTGGCGAAGGCGCTGGCGACTCGATGTTCCGCTTTAACGATCTGGAAATCACCAGTCAGCAGGCCGAATACAAGCCCGGCGAC
>QWOR01000322.1 GCA_003669575.1 Planctomycetota bacterium
TCACCACAGCCTGGGCCGAGAACAAGCTCACGACCAAATGGACGAATAAGATCGACGCCGATCCGTCCAAGAACTACACCCTCGATAAAGCGCATGGCCCGTGGATGGTCATGGTGGCCAGCTTTCATGACGCTGGTTCGAGCGGCAAAGAACGTTTGGGAAAATCTCCTCTGGAGGCAGCTCAGGAGCTGGTTCTGGAATTTCGTCGCTTGAAGCCGCCCGTCCCCGCCTATGTGTTCCAGGTCAAGGGAAAAAATGAGTCTGTGAAAGCAAGGGATGATGACGGTCGTGAGCAGCGAATGAAAAACATGCGGGTCATCGACTCTGTCTGTGTGCTGGCCGGGAACTACCCGACGATTGACGACCCCAAAGCGCAGAAAACTCTGAAGTTCATCAAACAGTTCAAACCCAAGAGCCTGGAAACGGGTGTGGACTACGCCGTGTCTCCTGGTCGCCCGGGCCCGCTGAGCAAAGCTTTCATGACCAGCAATCCCCTCCTGTCCGAAGAGGAGATTCAACAGGCCAAGCAGGCGGCCGACCCCTTGCTCATCAGTTTGAACAATAACGAGACATTCAGTCTCTATGAGAACAAGGGCAAGTTCTCGCTGGTGGTCGCCCGTTTTGCAGGCAAGTCGATTAACGTGGTCAACGAGACCGAAGAGAAGGCCGAAAGCTATTTCACCAGCGGTGGCAATGACCTCGATCAGGCAGCCCTGTCCGCCCGGAATCTGGTCCGTGCTCTCCGCAATCGTGATCCGGTCACCAAAGACCCTCAGTTTGCACCGTACTGCCGACTGGATGCCTACATCTGGCATGATTACACCAGTTCGATCGTGACGGTGGGCTCGTTCGAATCCCCCAACGATCCCGCCTTGAAGAAGTACGTCGATCTGTTCGGCCCAAAGGTCGTCGAACTGGACTCCGGAAAGAAGTCGAAGGAGTTCCGTTTCCTGCCTGTCCCCCAGCAGGAGGGGGTCTTCAACTACATCCCGTTCGAAGCAAACATGCGAGTCATGGCTGTCCCGCGAGTTGCGAAGAAGTAGTCGCCTGTCCGGCGCCAGAAACGTACTCGGGTAGAACCCATACGACCGACACAGAATCCGGACACAGTAGTCCCCGCAAGATCAGCAGGGTTTGACTGACTGTTTCCACGCGCGCATCTCGAAGTGGAGATGAGCCCCACTGACTGATTTTCACGTTCCAGCCGCTATTTCCCTCCGATACGAAAGGTGGAGATGTGCCGGAGATACCGTTTACCCGAGATCAGCAGTGATGAACTCTGATCGAGGAAAGCGGCATTCTTTGCCGGTGCATCTGACTCGCCTTTTATTGGGATCGTCGGGAAGTCAGCATGCTTCGTATCACAATGTTACGTGGAAGTCTCGGCCTGTTTCTTGTGGGGGCGATCTTCGGATCAGCTCCAGCCCTACAGGCACAGGTCGTTCCGGGAACAGGAAATATCCTGAACTTCGACGATCTGGAAGATGCCAACTGGGGTTACACACCCAATCTGCCCAAGAGCAGCAAGGAAGAAGACGAGAACATCCGGTTCCCGCTCGGCTTTTCCAGCAACCGGATGTGGTCCGAGAGCCCGAAACGCGGTAGCCCGGACGTGATCAAGAGGATTGAAACACCCGCTGGCGGATTGGCCGGCAGCACCGGTTCGCTCTATCTGAGAACGCGTGACTGTGGAATCCCCGGTCGTCCCGGCAACAAGCAGGCCCAGGATGACTTCATCCTGGCTGCCCGTCCGGTGTCGGTGAACTTCTCACCGAACTATGTCGTCCGCGTGTTCGTTCCGGAATTTGAAGCCTGGGAACAACGCCAGGGCGTCAGCTTCGGCATCCGCGCTGGAATGCAGGGCATGGTCACCAAGGACAAACCAGCCAGCCTGGGGCGGCGGTTGCTGCGCGGTTCGCGGACACAGAAGGTCACCGAAGTCGAGCCGTACTACCCGGGCTTCTTCATCGCCTACAACCCGAAGAACGCAAATCCCGCTCACAAAGATCCTCACGCGATCATCCTGATCCGGTCGGATGGAAATGGTCATGAAGTCGCTGGCCCCAAGATCACTCAGACGGGTTGGTGGACATTCGGAATGTCGGTCACACCTGACTCACGCTGTCACTACTATGCCCATGCCGGTGTCGCCGACCTGACCGCCGCAGACCACATTTACTCTTCGTTGCCCTACGGGATTCGTGGCGACTTCTTCAACACAATCTTCTTCAATGTCTGTTCCGCCGATAACGGCGTCGCGTGGTCGACCCCGTGGATCATCGATGATCCCAAGGTCTACTACTCGGGCAAGCCAATGACCAATCCGACTGTTCCTCAGCAGGCTCAGGGACAGCCAGTCAAGACAGTCCAGGCTCCTACTGGAGAGCTGAACTCGAAGAACGCTTCGATGTCCAAGGTGATCATCGATCCCGAAATGCAACCTTCCGTTCAACCGCCAGCTACGGCTGACGCTGGGGCCACGCCGGCTGTAACGACAGCAGATGTCCCCGCCCCCGAGGCACCACCAGCAGATCCAATCACCCAGGAACCGGTTGCTCCGCCAGCGAATGTGACTCCCCCAAGTGTTGCACCGCCGATGGCTGCCGCTGATTCCAAATCATCTGTTGGACCGGTTCATCCCCTGAATACGCCAGACGTTTCTTCGGGAGAAAAAGCCCCGCAGAACGAAGCCAAACCACAAAGCGAGCTGGAGAGCGATCTGATTCCTCTTCCGCCGCTCGATTAAAACTGCTTCCCGGCAGGTTTCGTTGAGCCGAGGCTGAGCGTTCAGCCTCGGCTTTCTTTTTTTATAAATAACAACTGCAGGCCTTATTTCTCACGGCGACCCACAGTCTCCAGAATCGCAATCACGGCCAGTACGCACAGCACCATGGCAAAGACAATGACAGCACCGCTCCAGCCTTGAACGCGGTACAACAGCAGTGCCCCTAATCCCGTGGTCAATGTACAGAGATGGACTGTCAGTACCGCATTTTTCCGACTGAGACCCAGTTCGACCAACCGGTGGGAGAAATGAGATTTATCCGGATGGAAGGGGCTGCGGCCCTGTGACAATCGAATGAGTACCACCGAGGTGAAGTCATACAGCGGAACCGCCAGAACACACAGCGGTGCCAGGATCACTGACCGGGACGATTGATTGGCATCGTAGAACGTACCGAGCAACGTCAGCGAAGCGAGCATCAACCCGATGAACATGCTTCCGGCATCGCCCATGAATATCCGGGCCGGAGGCCAGTTGTGGCACATGAATCCGGCGATTGAGCCAGACAGCACAAGCAACACACCGCCCACGAACCACTTGGGATCGGCGGTCGAGGTCAGCATGACAGCTGCAAAGATCACCGAAGCAATCAAGCCGATGCCGGACGAGAGTGCGTCCATGTTGTCGAGAAAGTTAAACGCATTTATCAGCACGCCAATCCACAGCACCGTCAGAATAAATCCAATCCAGGGCTGTGATGCGAAAACCGTCGCCCGCACGCCGCAGCTTGCTAGACCAACCGCAATGCCCAGTTGCATGAACAGACGCGGTTGCCAGGGCAGCGGGCGATAGTCGTCCCAGAATCCCATCGTCGCGACGACGACTCCCGCAACGGCGAGAATCCAGAACTCGCTGGATCGGGCCATGACCCCACTCAGATGTGGGCGCAGTTCCTCGGGAAACCACTCCGGCATCTGCGGCTGCCGCAGGAGCCACCAGACAGCTAACTGAGCTACACTGGCTGTGATCAGGAATCCCGCGACAATTCCGATCCCGCCCCCCAGAGGAGTCGGAGTGGTATGAACCTTCCTGGCGGCAGGCTGATCAATCAGGCCAATGCGAGGCGAAAACCACCGCATGAATCCGGTGACACCGCACGACACTATGAAAGACGGAATCAGACATGCAGCGATAAACCAGAGCACAAACAGTCACTCCGCAGCGGGACGACGCAAGACTTGAAACGCCCGCCAGGAGTACTCCATCCCGCTATACACGGTGATGGCCACGGTGGCCCAGATGGAAAAGTCACGGAGACCAAACAACAGGCGGGTCGAGAGAACCGACTCCCACAATGATCGAAATCCGGGACTCAAAGAGAACAGACAGAGCGGCACCGCAGTGCACTGCAACCCCATCTTGATTTTCCCCGACCACTTTGCGGAGAAGTCGGTCCCGCGCTGCTCCAGAAACGCACGCAGCTGAGTGATAAACATCTCGCGAGCGACAATCACAAATGTCACCCAGGCCCCGACACCGCTTTCGGGCCACGCCATCAGAAAGATGAATGAGCCGCAAATGATGATCTTGTCGACGAAGGGGTCGAGAATCCGGCCCAGCACTGTTACCTGACCATACTTCCGGGCCAGGTAGCCGTCCAGAAAGTCAGTCAGCGCGGCGATGATGAAGACGATCGCCGAGGTCTGCCAGTACTTGCCCGTCGCGATCAGACAGAACAAAACCAGCGACAACACGAACCGCGATAATGTGATCGCGTTTGGCAAATTCAATGAGCGACCATCGATCACCGAGGCAATTTGAGCATTCTCAGATGGAGCGGATTTGGTCAAAGAGGCGGCTTCCATCGATCGGCCAGAACAGACGCGAACGATGGTCGAACACAACAGCCCACCAACCTCGCTCCGCCCGGTCATGGTAGCGATTGCCACGCCGTCCAGCGAGAACATGTCGAACATTTTCGCGGCTCATTCGACAATTCAAACACGATCGATCGAATCGCTTCAAACGGAGTTCCCGCTTCGAAAACGAGCCTCATGCACGGTAGACAACGAACAATTGGAATTCGGCAGAATTCGCTGGTGCCGCAAGTGGCGAACGCCGATCTCATCATGGCACTGAGGACTCTTCCTCAGTGATTTCGAGCGGTCTACCCAGCCACTGCGATGGCAACGACTTGTTGCCATCTCTCTGGCAGACTCCCGGCGAACACTCTCGCAGGAGAAACCGCTCGACCAATTCTCGCAGCCGCCGGTGCTCCTCCCCCTCGGAGTTCCGGCGGTTCTTTTTTTGAATCCAGGTGGCAGGCACCGACATTTTCCGAGCTCGTTTTCCACGGTACAGAACTGTCTGTCTCTGTGTGAGAAACGAATACAGAGTTGCAGAGATCTTTACTTCGTCTCACCGTCCTGCCGCTCCATGAGTTGAATTAAACTCCGTACGGTGCCAATGAAGAGCGAGATTCCACAGACTCCACTCGCAATCCCAGTGACCCAGGTCACGATGCGAAAAGCCCTCGTTCCCACTTGGTCACCGAGCGAAGCCAGCAACACCCAGATCAGCCCACTGGTCACAGTGACGGCCATCAGCCCCACCCATGTGGCCAGCCCACGTCGCAGCCATGTCAGTTGTCCGTGAGTCTCGTTCATGAGTCACCAGATCCGATGAAACGTCGTTAACGGCCCGAGAGACTAATCGACTTCCACGAACGATGAATACTTTCCGTCTTTCACTCGCGAGACCACGGTCTCCTGTGACGAATGCATCCCCAGTGCTGAGCGGGCATTGTCACCACGCTCTGCCTGATGAAAGACCATCCAGAGGTCGTCGCCAAATCGCCAGCGTGCGGCACTCGCCAGATGCGGGGGCACCCGCTTCCCTTCTTCGGCCACGGTCAACGGGCCCCACTGGACCGGTGTCTCGCGGCGACTGACGTCCCAGTCAATGACGACTGCGTTATAGAACCCTGAATGTTCAGCCACGCTGCGCAGGAGGATGCGCTGGTCCTCACACGACAGATGGCCATCCGCGCTTCGCACCCGCTCCTGATCCATGAAGAGTGGCAGGACGCGAGCCACCGCCGATCCATGATGCAGCTGCCATTCCCGTGACCGACCGTCTGCGAGTGCTTTCCATCCAGGAGTCAGCGGCAGCTGCGATTCCAGCGAAACCCCCGTCATGCCCGGAGCTCGCACTTCATCGGCGATGAGCAGGAAGTGATCAACCCGGGACCAGAGTAACTGACGAAAGACCGTCACGCCCGGGGCAGGCTTCCAGGTCAGCTCGCAAAAATCGGCTTCGGTGTCCGAGAACCAGCAACAGCAACTCCACTCCCCGCCCGTCCAGTTCTGCCCACCGGCAGTCACACTGGCGGTCCACGCTCCCTGAATCAGCGGTTGCTCCAGAATACTCACCTCGACCGAGGGAACGTTCTGGTCAAATCGAGCAATGCACCGGTCTCGTGATTCACGCCAATCCCCATGCAGCAGCGCGTAGTCGGCGAAGTCAGACTGGTGCGAGACGATCTGCTTCTTCTTCATCTCGGACCGCGTGCGGAGCTTCTTCGACGAGATCTTCTCATCCGATTTCGATTCCAGGCCAACTCGCTTCCAGATCTTCTGGAGTTTACTGATCGCCTCGGCGGAGTCTGAATCGGCGAGCGTCGACACACTCTGCATCCAATCCAGCGCTTCGTGCGGAGTCCGTGACGGAACCCAACTGCAGTCGAGAGGAAAGAGCAGGATCGCCCGGGCTGCCAGTTTCGCGAGTCGCTCGCGATCCTTGGCATCACCCAACTTCAAATTGAGCCGTTTGAACAAGTTGTTCTGTCGCAGAATTCCCGCCAGCGCAGCTGTCAGCGACGAATGAATTGCGGCCTGAGGGTGTCCTTCTTCATCGACGAAGGTCCCCAGAAACTGGCGAACAGCGGTCGCCACCGGTTCGACGTGTGATTTCTTGAGTGGTAATTCTGCGGAAGCGATCAGCCGCATCAGCTGCATCTCGGTGGCCAGCAACTCGCGAACTGCGGCGTGATGGGTGCCAGTCGAGATGGAGACCGGCCCGGTGTGCTCCTCGACAAACCGCCACAGACGGATCAACACCCCATCCGACAATCGGTTCGAGCGGTCAAGCAGGATGGCACACGCCAGCAACTGGTCGAGCAAGCTGGGGACAGCCGACGGAGGATGGCGATCAAGCCACGCCTCGACCATGCCCGACTGCATTTCGACGGCCTGTCGCCCTTTTAGAGTCGACAACCTGCACAATTCGTCAATGGCCTCGATTGTGACTGCATCCACTGAGGGATCGGCGGACCAGCGTAATACGGCGATCAGCCCCAGCTTTTTGAAGGGCTCGAACCTCGACCGCAACTGCCGGGCCACCTGACGAATATCTCCTTCCCGGAGAGCAGATTGCCACTCGAGGGGTGAACGAATCGTCGCCGAGAGTGACTGCAACCACTCGGTATCCGTCAGATTCTGAAGGGATCGGGAACGGACGGGGACAGGTGAACTCATGGTGTCGGCAAGCTTCCAGGAAAAAGGGTGACACCTCAGCGTAACGCAACGTCGGTCCGTTGCAAATCCGCAGAGTCATCGAGCGGAATGAATTCAGACACTCCACTTCCTGCACCAATTTGTTCCCGCCTGCGGAACGCGGAATGAGAAACCGTCCACCATCTCCTGGCCGCTCAGTATTACCCTCCTGAAGAGGACACAGTGGTCGACTCGGGGAGAGCGGAATAGACTGAGAGATGACGAACTCGCTGATTGGACTTCGGAAACACCTTCGACGGAAAACCCCATGAGACTGATTCTGCTGGTCGCTGTTCTGGCTGTGGGAGCATGTGGTCCGGGGTGGGCGGATGATTCCCCGCTTACAGCTGCGGAGGCAAAACACCTGTCGAACCTGCGACAGGTGACTTCCAAGTTTCCCCGGGCTGGTGAGGGATATTTCTCCCCCGACGGGAAAGAGATCGTTTACCAAGCCTACCCGCTGGGCTATCCGTTCTATCAGATCTTCGTCCAGCCTCTGCAGCCTGACAGCAAGCCCCGGATGATCAGCACCGGTCGAGGCCGGACGACATGTGCGTACTTCAGCCGCGATGGCAAGGGCCTGCTGTTCGCCTCGTCCCATGCCGACCCGATGATTGAGCAAACCGAGAAAGCCGCCCGCGAACTGGAAGCTCAGGGCGGTAGAAGACGGTATCAGTGGGACTTCGATCCCTACATGGACATTTACACGATCGGGCACGACGGAACAGGACTCAAGCGGCTGACAGATGCACCCGGGTACGACGCTGAGGGGAGTTACTCGCAAGACGGCAAACACATCGTCTTCACCAGCAGTCGGGATGGCGACGCTGACCTGTACATCATGGACGCTGATGGCTCCAACGTTCGCCAGTTGACCAACGTCGATGGCTATGACGGCGGGCCGTTCTTTTCGCCGGACGACCAGTGGATTATCTACCGCAGTGATCGCCAGAAGGAGCACATGCTCCAACTGTTTATTATCTCGGTCGATGGCAAGCGGGAGTTCCAGCTGACCAATAATTTGGATCAGGTGAACTGGTGCCCGTACATCCACCCGTCGCAGAAGTATCTGATCTGGTCGGGGGCCGACTACTCGAAGGGCCCCATGGGAGCCAACTTCGACCTGTGGAAGATGGATCTGAAGTTCGAAGACGGTCAGGTCACAGGAGGCACTCCTGAACAGATCACCGATCACGAGAAAGCCGATGTCCTGCCGGTCTTCAGCCCAGATGGAAAACAGCTGATGTGGACCTCAAGCCGGACTGCGGACGGGTCGAGCCAGTTGTGGATCGCGGACTGGAAGGAATAGCTTCTCACCCGCCACAAGTCATTCCAAAACAACAACTTGTAGAAAACGCGACTCACCCAACCTCGACGGATTGGCCGAACTACTGTACAAGACTCACCTTGAGGTGATTTTCGCTTTGCCGATAGAGTCCCCGCGAATAGGCGTCAAAGGGACGTCTTGGCGGAGTCATGTTCTCCTGAAGGATCGGGAGTTTGGACTACCAGTTCGGCGCTCCAGGGAAGGTCTGTGCAGCCAGCGGAAAACCGCTTGGGCCGGGGGACAAGTGCGTCTCTGCACTCGTCGAGCAGTCGGGCCGATTGGTACGACTCGACTACCTCGAAGCCCACTGGACAGGCGAACCGCCGCACACCGTCGGAAGCTGGAAGTTCCAGATTCCCGAAGCGACCGCCCAGCAGCAACGCATCATCGATGTCGACTCGCTGTTCCGGTTCTTTGAACAGCTGGTCGAAGACGCCAACCCGGGTTACGACCGGATGCGATATGTCGTAGCACTGTTCCTGCTGCAGCGCAAACGCCTGAAGCTGGATGGAACACGTCACGACGATGGCCAGGACCTGCTGGTCTTCCTCGGCAGCCGAGGCGAAGGCCCATACGAAGTGGTGGACCAACAGCTGACCGCTGACGAGATGTCAGTGCTTGAGGCTGAAATGAAAGCCCAGCTCCAATCACAACGGGAGCAGGTCGCGTGAACAGCTTACCATCAGCCGCCCAACCATCCCGATTTTTCCCGGCGATCAATCGCCCGGCGCTGCGAACGCCTGGGGGGTGTCCGACCTTCAAAGCAGGATGCTCGAACATGAACTGGTCCGAGACCTGTCACGTCGCGGAGAAGGATCTTCCGACACGGTTCATCTCCTTTTGTACGTTGATGCTGCTCTGTTTCGTCGCATTCGGTATGACAGGCTGCGTTTCGATGAACATCTGGAGGCACAGAGAACCTCCACTGGCCAAGGCTGATCCTCCACTTTCGCCGAAGTCGTCAGCCGAAGAGATCCTCGCCAGAGTCAACGAAAATGCATATAGCGAATATTCTCCGAACGGGCTGAAGTCGTATCGCTGCGATGATGTGAAGGTGCGGATGAAGGGTGTTCCCGCACCCATGCGGGCTTCGATCGTCGTCGAGGCTCCACGAAATCTGCGGCTGCGCGTCGCGAACCCCCTCACCGGCGGCGATGCGGTTGATCTCGGTTCCAACGATCAGGAGTTCTGGTTCTGGGCCAAGGATTCCCAGCCTGCCAATGTCCTCGTCTGCTCACACGATCAGATTGCTGTGGCAACCAAGGTCACAACGTTGCCCCTGCCATTTCGGCCCGACTGGCTGATGGAAGTTATGGGCGTCGCGCCGATCTCCGGCTCGGGTTACGAAATCCGCCGAATGAATCAGCGTAGCCCGATTGTGGAGCTGGTCTCGGTGCAACGGACCCCTGATCAAAATCCGGTCCGCCGCATTGTCAAAGTCGACATGGGACACGGTGTCGTGCTGGAACACCGGATCGAAGCGATGGACGGAAAAATGATCGCCAAGGCGACGCTCAGCCGTCACTTCCTGGACCCCGAGACACGTCTCATTTTGCCTCGCCAGATTTCGATCGACTGGCCCGCTGCGGAACAGGTTCTGGCATTGAGCCTGGAGTTCACGAGCGTCGACTTCAACTCACCCGCTCAGTCCGTAGCGATGTGGACCGTGCCCAATCTGCCCGACTACCCGGTATTTGACATTGGAGCCTACGCCGTCAGACAACTGGGGAATCAGCACCACGATCCGGCCAACCCTCACGCGGGGGACACGGGAATCGCTGGACGAGCGAAGATTGAGGACGATTCAGGCACTGAGGACGACAGTACTGACTCGAATGAGAATGTCATTACCGAAGCAGGGGCCTGGTCTGATGCCCCCCTTCCACTCGACACTATTGATCGTCCGACTCAGACAGCTTCCATGCAGAAAGAGCAGCCTGATTCGCCAGAGTTGCCTGAGGACTCGCCGACCGATGATGGTGCCGCGGAATTGCCGCCAGACAACGCCCGCCCGTTTCCGGAATAACCCGGCACTGAGTCAGATTCTGACTCTTGGTGCAGCACAAACCATCGCATCCCGCTTCGCTCTCGAGGGCTGACCTACTTCCCTTCAAAGCAGCCGATATCCACCGGCCCCGACACGGGCCGTTTGATCCCGGGACGGTCGATTCCGGGAGGTTCATACTCCACGGGCAACGTACGTGGCGGTGCATTCACGCCGTGGTCCCGCAGCACTGACCCAGCTCCTGGCTGATAGTCCGCATGAGCCGGGTCAGCAAACCCAGGGTTCTCCTGCTCGCTCGCATCCATGGAGTTGACCGCCCCCTTCAGTTGTCCGAAGCACTTCTTCCAGCCGGGCTTGAGGTAGTTGCCACGCAGATTGGCCTGCCCCGTTTCGTCGAGAATGGCGAAGGACGCTCCAGGTCCATTGGTGTAGATCACATTGTTCCAGATCTCGGCCTTCTGCATGTTCGTCGATAGCCGCATCAATACAGTTTTGTCCTTGCGGGTCGAGATGATGGTGTTGTTATAGAACAGGAGCGATCGCCGATTGGCGGCGTCGTCCCCGCTGTCTCCCCCGAAATGGACAATCTGGTTGTTGTCAGGTCCGGCATGTTCAATGAGCAGATTGCCGTAGACCTGGGCCAGGTGGTATCGCGAGTCGTTGCGGATCGCCATCCCTTCCTGGGAGTCGACGAGGTCGAGCTGGCGGTTGCCCCCTTCGATCCGGTTGTAGCGAACAATGAGCCCTGCCGACCGGTCCTTGAGGTTGTTCCCGCGGCTGCCAGCCCGCAGCGGGCCGAAGCGGTTGAACTGGTAGATCATGCCCGTCGATTCGGAGTAGGCGTTGTGCTCATAGACACTGCCCACGATACCGTTCTCGTAGATATCACACCCCTCGACCAGTACCTCTTCCGCGTCGGGCGCCACAAAGAGTCCGTTGCCACAGTCGTGCAGGCGGCAATTTCGAATCGTGATGTGGTTGCCACTCTCAACGTAGATGGCCGACGCATTGGTCGCGTACTCGGTCAGTCCGTCGTTGCCCAGAAAAAAATTCTCGGGCCGGGCTCCCTGAATGTTGAGGTTCTCGATCAAGATGTATGCAGGAGGAGTATCACCCGAGTCGCGGGTCGAACCGATCTTGATCACGCTGCGGGCAGGTGCGGTGAATTGCAGCCCCGTGGGAGTGGAAGCACGACCGGCCTCGATGACCGGGGCCTCGCCCTTGGCATTGCGAACACCGCGCACGACGATCGGCTGTTCGGCAGTCCCGGCACTTGAGATCGCCCACTTGAAACGATATGCCTCGGGACGCCAGTGGATCTCGACGATGTCGCCGGGATTCAGTCGATCCCAGGCCACATGGCCCGGATGCCGCATCGGCTTGTCGGGGCCGACCTGGTACGTCTCTGCCCCTGCTATGTCTGCCAGACAGACACACCACACCACCGCCCCCAGACTGAATCGCAGAAAACTCATCGGCAGGTCGATCCCCAGACAGAGATGAGTTCTAGAAACCCGATTCGATCAAGAACGCACCGGTTCAAGTGCGCAGTCGGACCAGGGCAACTCATGCACCCAAAATCTACTTCACGCCGGGGACGGCGGAGGGTGGAGACTGCGGTTTGTCGACTGCAAAACTCACAGACTGGAACCCCGCTGCGATACAGGTGTCCCAGACATCCACCAGCTGTTCCATCTGCACCGATGGGGCAATATCGAGGACCACCGGATTCTCGGGGCTGAGCTCCGCCAGAGCCCGCAGTTTGGCCTTCAGCGGTTTCAGGTCCTGGTAAACCGTGCCGTTCATGTCGACCTGCAGGGCGTTCTCGGCCCCGGCGATCTGCAGTTTTAACCAGACATCAGTGACCCAGGACTTGCGGGATACTGGATCGACCTGAGTCGTGACCGCTCCGTTCTCCGGAAGGGGGGCTGGCAACAGCTTCTCGGGCGGGGAGCCTCCCGCTGTGACTACAAAGAAGATCAACAGGTTGAAGACAACGTCGACCATGGCCATCATCGGATCGCCGTAGTCGCGCGTTTTGTTTCCCGGGAGTCGCATACCGGGGAGTGTCTTCTCAGTCGACACCTCAGAGCAAGAGCGATTTCCCTGCCGCAGCTGATAGATTACGGTCTCGGCGGTGGTGGCTCTCCATCCGGACCGAATTCCGGGCGTGGACCACCGGGTGGAGGACCCTCTGGGGGTGGCTCGCGGTCATTGGGATCGGGCAGGCGATTCTTCCCCAGCTGTCGGCCCAGAATGCCACGCATTCCCTTGGGGCCGTCTCCGCGTGGACCTCTCCCCTCTCCATTCGGGCCATCCCCTGGAGGACCACCTTGAAGACGCTTGCGGGCCGCATTGATCTCTCGATCGATCAAACTCCGAAGTTCTGCCACATCGGAATCGGCCAACAGGTAGCTCCGCAGCAGCCTGGCCTTGAACTGGTCGGCCCGTAACTGCAGGAGTTGATCCTGTTGTTCGGGAGGCAGAGTCGCCAGATGAGCTCGCAGTTTGTCCTCACTGACGCTCGCAGCCTCGCGGGACAGCTGATCCATGCACGAGATGAAGATCGCTCGTACGACAAACCTCTTCCGTTTTTCGATATCGATCGGCCCGGAAAAAAACTGCTTCAAATCGGCGTTGCCGGTCTCTTCCACCATCTGGGCCAGTTCCGCCTCTGAGAGCGTTCGTAAGGCCTTCTCGGGGTTCTGGCCCCCCTGCTCACGCAGCAGTCGCAGCTGGTACCCGAATCGTTTGAGTCCCTGAAGTTTGTCGACCTGCTGCTGCTCTTCGGCGGTCAGAGTCAGTCTCCGGGTCAGGTAATCGAATACCTTCGACAACTGCTGTTCATTCAGTCGGGCCGCCTGCAAGGGTCCGGCCCCCGGACGAGCCTCTGCCTCGGAGTCTTCGGCGTCGGACCGCTCCTTGACGATGCTGGCGACGCGCTGGACCTTCTCCTGCGGCTGGCTGATGTGGGCGAGATCGTCCTGTTGCCAGGCGTCGATCGTCTTGAGCCAGTCGCAATAGAGCCTCATCGCGTCCAGATAACGCGGCCCCTTGGATCGATCCTGCTCGAGTTGTGAATGCAGTTGACGCAGCTCATCCCGCTCGACCTCGGTGAGCGTGCGGTACAGTTCATACTTGCGTTTCAATACATTTCGTTCGACATCCGACATCGCCGAGATCGTGTCACGGGACCGCGACAGCGCGGGATTTCCCCGTCCCAGCACAATCGGTGCTGCGACCAGAATCCCAGCGATCGTGAGTCCCCATCCGATCCAGGCTATTTTATTGAACACGGGCGTTCCTCACTTCTTCCAGAATCTCCTGCATCAGGAGCGGCTGTCCTTCCAGCCGTTCGAGAAACTCATGCTGCCCAACCTGCCGGTACTCATCGATGTTCTGAATAATTGGTAAGTCCCGGAGCAGCAGTTCCTCGTTTGACGGTGCCCAGCGATTCGTACTGGCATAGCCCAGCAAACCGGAAACGACCAGTAAACCAGCTCCCGCCGCTGTAACCACGAAAAGGTGAGCCCGCTTGTACCACCAGGACTGAGTCAAATCAGGCTTCACATCGGCCAGCTTGACCGTCGCCATGGTCCGCTGGGTGAACTCCGTCGTCGCCTGTGGCCGGGGCAACAGATCGAGAAGTTCATACGTACGTACCAGCATCTCAACGTCTTTGCGAGCCACCGGGCTGTCGGCGAGGATGCCTTCGAGTTTTTTGATCTCATCGGGGCTCAGTTCGCCATCGAGATAGGCCACGAAATTGTCCCGGTCTTCGACCGAAACACGTTTCATCTTATCCATGGCATACTCCCTGCTGAGGAGAGAGTCAGGTTCTGAAGGAGTCTCACTTGGCGTACTCCTCCAGTGCAATTCGGAGCTGGTCGCGGGCCCGGGACAGCAGGGACTTCACCGCCTGCGGGCTCATCTCCATCGCGGCTCCGATGTCGATGTAGTTCATCCCTTCAAACTTGTGCAGCAGAAGAGCCATGCGCTGGCGATCGTTCAGCGTATCCATGGCAGTTTGCACCTTTTCCATGAGTTCGGCTTTGGCCATGACGCGTGACGGCATCAGGGCTGATTTCTCCGGAACCGACTGAGGTTGCGGGGCAGCTTGCGGTCCGGAGATTTCCGGGTCGGCCAGCTGAGTCTCCTTTCGACGGCCTAGTGTACGGCGGGTGTTACTGGCCAGATTGTGAGCAATACTGAAAATCCACGTCGAGAACTTCGCGTTGGCCTCGTAGCCTTGCCGGGCACGATACACCCTGAGGAAGACTTCCTGGGCAACATCCTCCGCTGTGGTGCGATCCCCAATCAGATTGGTCAGCACGCCGATCAGACGATCCTGATACGTTGCGACCAATCGGGCAAATGCAACTTCATCCCCATCCCGGACACGGAGCATGAGCTGTGCGTCCGGATCCTTGAGGTAAGGATTGCTGGCGGTACTGGTGGTGGTCACGAGTCCCGATGCCTTTGCGAAGAAATCACCGCTCGATTGTCCCCCGCCGGTGGGTGAGTCACCGCCGACACCAGGACACGCCGCACGTGATGCGGGAGATTGACTCTCCCACTAGAAGGGGAACACCGAACCCTTGCCAGAGTTCCGGGATTTCTCTCGAAATGTGACGAATTCGAGTCATTCTCACCAGAGATAATACCTGATGCACAAGTCCCGCTGCGAGGTTTAGCAGCGGATTTTGAACTTATTGTGAGGGAGATATCGTGTGTTCAACAGGCTGAGAAACCCACTCCTGTGTGGTTTCTTTCGAAGTATGAGAAATCATCATCGGCGGCCGACGATCGTTAACGGGTTCGTTCCACCGGTCTCCCAAAAGTGATAGCTTGTGACTCACCCCCAGAGGAAGTTCAGTTCATGTCTTCTCGCAACCAGATCCTGCAGTCGATCCGCAGCCATGCCATTTCCAGCGAACCGCTCCCCGAGTTGCAGACGGAAGGAGTGCTGTTTGACGATGCCATGGCCAAATTCTGCGAAGTACTGGCCATGGTCGGCGGTCGTGGTGTCCACGTCGCGACTCTGGCAGAAGCGCAGCGGGCCTTAAGCCAGATCCCCTCGTACCAGTCGGCCAAACAGAGGGTGTCTGCCTGTGCGGGAGTTGGTGAGACGAACTTTAACGCAGCTGCGGTGACTGACCCGCATGATTTCGAGGCGGTCGACTTCGCGGTATTGCCGGGCCTCGTGGCCTGTGCTGAGAACGCAGCGGTGTGGGTGACCGATGAAAACGTGCCTCACCGGGTGTTGTACTTCCTGACTCAGCATCTGGCGCTGGTAGTTCCCAGTCGGTCGCTGGTCCACAATCTGGGACAGGCTTATTCGCGAATCAATGTCCAGTCGACCCGCTTCTCGGCATGGATCTCCGGCCCCTCCAAAACAGCGGATATTGAACAATCACTCGTCATCGGGGCACACGGGCCCCGTTCGCTGACGGTGTTTCTGGTCGACGAATTGCGGTACTAAGAAACGCTCGACCGGCTCTCTGGCGACTTTTTTCAACTCTCGATCAGTAGCCGTAGCGGGGATTGTTCGGGTCGAAGTCGACATCGGTCAGCCCGACATTGGTCTTCACGTTCTGATACAGGTAATCCTCGACCAGTGTCGGCTTCTGCCCTCTGCGTTCGGGAAACGCATACTGCTGCACCCGCACAGGGAACTTCGTCACACTGTCGAAGTAGAGTCGAGTCGTCTGGAAGGATTCAACTCCGATCGGCAGCGTCAGTACGGTCTCAATGGCGTGGCACGACTGATCGCCGATCTTGGAATTCGGATAATGATTCACCGTGATGCCACCGGCATTCTGCTTCGAAAGGTTGATCCAGACCTCCATAGCGGTCTCGACCAGCAGCTTCATCCCGACCTTATAGATCGGGTAGCGGCTTTCGCCCATCGCGGTCGAGCCCAGCGGATCAAGCTTGAGTGTTCCTGCCAGCGAAGCCAGTCCGGTGTCGTGGACCACGACCTTGCCGTCGTTCTTGCCGTGGACGTAAATCGCCTCGCGGCCTTCGTGGGGATCAAGATACTTCACATAGACGCTGAAGGGCTCGTGACGCACCTTCAGCTGCATCTTGGACGTGAGTATCGAACGACCGATTTTTTCGGTCTTGGTAAAGTTCGTTTCGTAATCGGTGACTGATTTTAGTGCATCGAGCGATGCTAAGGCGTTGCGCAGGGCGGGAATCAGGACGTGAGTCTGTGGAGCCTCATCAATCAGAGCGGCCAACTTGGTATCGTCGGCGAAAACCGGTGAGGACAGCCCCCCCAGCGCGCCAGCCCCCAGCAGAGCCAGAAAACTCCGGCGTCCGAGCATCCCTGTTTCCACTGACGAGGTGATCCCTTGCAGGCTCGCCTCGGACTTCTTGAAAGAAGTCGACATCGCATCCTCCCTGATCGCGTCGCTCGCGAAGCAATCGTTTTTACGAAAGCTCCCGAACCACGTGAGCGATCGACCCGTGTCCTTTTCATCGGCGATCGACGCCGATGACATGACTGCCTCCGGAAGATTCACTCCCAGGCTCCGTAACCGGCAATGTCCGCGACTCTCTTCATCAGATTCTAACTCATTCCCCTTCAATGGGTTTCATGGGAAAACGCAACTGATTTCGTATTTGACAGTGGGGAACATGTCTGTCTAAGCTCATGTCGATCTGGCACAAGGGATTTTCTGGAGACGCGACCCGCCATGGCCAAGAAAAAAGCCAGCCGCTCTTTCGAGGGGAAATCGATTCGAGTCAAAGACGGCGTCACAATGCCCGAATTTGCGGAAGTCAGCATTGCTGGCTGGACGGGGACTATCGTCGAATCGGGAGCTGGCGAAGCTCCCCAGCTGATCATCGAATGGGATGCAGCTTCGATGGCCAAGATGCCAGAAAGCTACAAAGCCCACTGTGATTCCCAGGGACTTTACTCGGGAATGGCGTGCCTGCCCTTTGATCAGGTTGAGATTCAGGAATAGCAAGCCCCGCCACGTTTGTCACGGTCTGTTGAGAAACGATTTGACTTTTTTGCAGTCCCATGCGTTCCTCCGCTGGTGGGCATGGACCCGTTTTGTGTTCGCTCCCTATGATCGCCCCGTGTTGATCAAGCAGAGTCAGGCCCGCCGCCTCTCCCTGACAGATCGGCGCGGCATGCAGGGGTGTTCTGGCCCCGACCTCCCATTCTGACTCAATTCATGAGTCGATCTCCATCGATGTCCGACCCGTGGTGACTCGCACACGCTCGGAGCATTCCTCACTCGAGAACTCAAGCATCATGACTCAGGAACGCACGATCCATCAAAAGCTCTCCGAACTCGCAGGCAATCTTTGGTGGACATGGCAGCCCGAAGTCACTGGGATCTTCCGCGAAATTGACTCGCAGTTGTGGACTGATGTGTCCCACAACCCCATCCTGCTCCTCCGCGAATACCACTCCGAGAAGCTCGAAGCCCGGGCCCGTGAGGCAGTCCTGCATGCCCGGATTCACGGGGCCTACCGCCGGTGGCAGGAGTACATGCAGTCGGATAAGACGTGGGGGGATACCCATGCCGCTGTGCTGGGCCACCGTCCCGCCGCTTATTTCTCCGCCGAGTTCGGGATTCATGAATCGCTGCGGGTCTACTCAGGCGGTCTGGGAGTGCTGGCCGGCGACCACCTGAAGAGTGCGTCTGACCTGGGAATCCCGCTCGTCGCAATCGGGCTCTACTATCAGGAAGGCTACTTCACACAGACCATTAACCCCAGTGGCTGGCAGGAAGAGGCCTACCCGCACGCCGATCCCCAGGACTTGCCGGTGCATGTCGCCCTCGACACGGAAGGCAAGCCGGTCATCGTCAGCGTGCAGACTCGGAACGAAACGATTTATGCCCGCGTCTGGATGGTCAACGTCGGTCGCATCACACTCTACATGCTCGACACTGACGTGCCCGAGAACACGGAAGCCAGCCGCCGACTGACAGCTCGCCTCTACGGAGGCGACCAGAAAGTTCGTATTCGGCAGGAGCTGGTCCTCGGCGTGGGCGGAATGAAAGCCCTGATTGCCATGGGGATCTGGCCCCGCGTGATCCATATGAACGAAGGGCATTCCGCGTTCGCTCCGCTGGAGATGATCCGCCGTCGGATGAAGGAACACGGCCTGAGCTTCGACGACGCCCTCCGTGAAACCGCAGCGATGGGTGTCTTTACGACACACACCCCTGTGGCTGCCGGGCACGACCGGTTCGACAACGGGCTGATGGACGA
>QWOR01000226.1 GCA_003669575.1 Planctomycetota bacterium
GACGAACTTGCCGGGGACCAGCTGTTTCAGCTCACAGGTCCCGTTCCAGGGACCCTGGTTGTCGGTGTAAAAGACATCGCCATTTGGGCCGAAACCAATTCCGCCCGGCGAGCGAATCCCGCTGGTGGTCGGGACCAGCTTGCCATCGGCGTTCACGCGCAGGCACCATCCCCGGAACTTATCCTCGCTGCTGAATGACCCCGTCAGACACAGCACCAGCCACAGGTCACCGCGGGAGTCGAACTTCGATCCGAATGTGTATTCGTGGTAGTCGCCATTCAGCTCGAACTCGTCATTGACGACCTCGAACAGGTCCGCCTCGCCGTCCCCGTCGCGATCCCTCAGCCGCGACACATCACAGCGCTGGACGACATAGAGCCAGCCATCCCGCTCAGCCAGCCCCAGCACTTCATGCAAACCGTGGGCAAATCGCTTGAATTGACTCGCTTTCACCACTGGGGCGAAGGGGTCCGTCACCATCCAGATTTCGCCCCGGCGCGACGACACTGCCAGTTTGCCGTTGGGCAGGAGGCAAATTGCTCCCACCTCCAGATTGACCCCCTGGGGGATTTCAAACCTGGTGATTGGGTAGAAATCGCTTTCGACGGGAGTTCTGTCCTCTCCCCGCACACTTGCCACTCCAAGAACCAGGAGAAACCAGATTCCGCAGCTCATGATCCGAGACATCAAGAATTTCTCTCTCGTTCCAAGGACGACAGCCCTATGATTCCGAAGTTCAACAGGCTGCACTAACATGTGGTTAGCCAGCGTTCTTGTTTACTGTACGTGGTCAGGAACAGCAAGCGGATTGCGGCAGCAGGCACGGTCGTGTAGCCTTCTCCCCTTGTGTTCCCACAGCCCAAATTGGCTGAGACAGGTCGGATGGATCGAATGACGAAGACGCCGGAGCCGATGGACAACGACAATCGCCGTGATAACCGCAAGGGCGATGCCCCGCGGGGTGGCGTGGCCATGATCGCCGTGATGGTTGTCATCATGCTGGTCGCGGCGATCGTCTGGAATTCTCTGTCTTCCGCGTGGCATTCCCCTCGGGTCGATTATTCGACGTTTCTCACGGAAGTTGAAGCCGGGAATGTTCGTCGCGTCCGCATTGACGGATTGGGGATTCAGGGTGAGTGGGTCAAGATTCCACCTGCCCGTACACTGGCAGATGGGAAGACACAACAAGAGTACCGCAAGGAGTTTACGACCTCGATCCCGATGATCGAGAACCGGGAACTGCTCGAAACTCTCCTCAAGGGCAAGGCCGAGGTTGCCACCTCGCAGAGCAGCCCCTCTGGCTGGATCGATCTGGTGGGGACGCTGATTATGATTAGCGTTTCGGTCTTCATCCTGCTCTTCATTATGCGCCGCTCACAGGATCCCTTTGGCGGCGGAGGAATGTTCGGCTCTTTCACCCGTAGCCAGGCAAAACGATTCGCTCCCAGTGAAATTCGCACGACGTTCGACGATGTCGCCGGGATGGAGAATGCCAAGCGCGAGCTGCAGGAGATTGTCGAATTCCTGAAGGATCCGGCGAAGTTTCAACGCCTGGGGGCTCAGATTCCCAAGGGCGTGTTGATGATGGGATCCCCGGGGACCGGCAAGACACTCATGGCGCGGGCCGTGGCTGGAGAGGCCGGGGTGCCGTTCTTCGCGATCAACGGTTCCGAATTCATTCAGATGTTTGTCGGGGTCGGTGCCAGCCGCGTTCGTGACCTCTTCCGGACGGCCAAGGAAAACTCACCCTCGATCATGTTCATCGACGAAATCGACGCCGTCGGTCGTGTCCGTGGTGCAGGTTTCGGTGGCGGTCACGATGAACGGGAGCAGACGCTGAATCAGATCCTCAGCGAGATGGACGGATTCGCTCCGACGGAATCGGTGATTGTCATCGCAGCCACCAACCGGCCCGATGTGCTCGACCCTGCTCTGCTGCGTCCGGGCCGCTTCGACCGCCATGTGACCGTCGAGCGTCCGACCCGGAAGGGCCGTGTGGGCGTTCTCAAGGTTCATAGCCGCAAGGTTCCGCTCGCGGATGATGTGAATCTTGAAGAGATCGCCGCTGGCACAATCGGGTTCTCCGGGGCCGATCTGAAAAACCTGGTCAACGAGGCGGCACTACTGGCGGCCCGCGAGAACAAGACAGTCGTCGACCGTCTCGATTTCGAGGCTGCCAAAGACAAGATCGTGATGGGAGCCAAGCGGGACGAGATCCTCAACGACCACGAAAAGCGGATGACAGCCTACCACGAAGCAGGGCACGCTCTGCTCGGCTGGCTGCTGCCTGATGTTGATCCGGTCCATAAGGTGACGATTGTTCCACGCGGCCGGGCACTGGGTGTGACCTACTTCCAGCCGAACGAAGAACGCATGAGTATGGGGGAGAAGCAGATGCACTCCCAGCTGGTCATGTCGATGGGCGGTCGCGTCGCCGAGAAGCTCGTGTTCGACGAGTACACCGCAGGGGCTCAGGGCGACCTGAAGTCGTCGACCTCACTGGCTCGCAAGATGATTGGCCAATGGGGCATGAGCGACAAGATCGGCCCCGTCGCCTTCCGGGATGGAGAAGAGAACCCGTTCCTCGGCAAAGAACTCCACGAGCAGCGTCAGTACAGCGAACAAACAGCTGCGATCATCGACGCGGAAGTCCAGCGCTTCCTGAGCGAATCGCAGGACGAAGCTCGACGGATGCTGATCGAAAGCCGAGACAAGCTCGACATTATCGCCAACGCATTGCTTGAGCAGGAACTGGTCGAGTACGACGATCTCGTCAAGCTCATCGGTCCGGATGCTCCACGGACGCACGAACCAGCCAAGAAGGACGAGTAATTCTCGAGCACGAGGGTTCGGTCTCTGGCCGATCGCCTTGTGGAATCGATGAGCGATCACCACTCTCAAAAGCAAACGAGCGGGCTGTTGGCCCGCTTGTTTGCTTTTGGTTCTCAACTCTCCGAGTATCAAACGGAGTTTTTGCTGGCTTACTTGTGGTAGCCGAGCGAAATCATCACGTCGTAGAGTTCTTCAAAGGTGATGAATCGACGGTGATTACTGACTTTGTACAGGTCGACAGCGGCGGCGAGTTCGTTGACTTCCGGGCGGCCCGCTTCGCGAGAGTCCTGGAACTGGCGTCGCTCGCGAGGGGCTTGTCCCTCGGCGCGTCCCTGACGGCGGTCGACGAACGGCGTGGCAGAGGTTTGGGTCTCTTCGATGGTGGCTTGCATATCACTGCTTCCGGTTGTTCGGAGAAATGTTCATTCAACACTAGGTCGCCGACTCCTCCACGCAACCTGTTTTCGCCGACTCCGAGCCCGGAGCCGTGTCGAAGCAGACTGTTTTCGGAAGATTAAACGATTATTCCGAATCTCGGGACTGGAGTTGTTTTGGCAACTTCAAGGACAGTGGAATGAGGGGCGAACCTCCCAGACGCGCAAGATTTCGGCGTTTGTCTGTGCAAGTCGACTTGAGGCTGTCTGTGAGATCAGCGGCAATTCCTGCCGAATCGAGCGGACCGCAGCGACCGGAGAAAGCCTGCCTCCCCTGGGTTCTCCATCCTCAATGAAGTCTGAAATTCACCCGAACTTGGCCCCAGCCCGACACCGGGGATCGCGATAGAATTTTGAGAGTCCACCCAGCAGGGATTGATTTCCTGCCCCGGTTGACATATTCATCGTGAAGTCATCACTTTGCGACGCTGGGGAACCATGGGCTCTGACGCCCTTCAGACACGGTCCCCGGTCACAGCATCCGTTCCAGGGCGACTCCTGTTGCGGCCTACCTTGAGAGATGGCACCTCGCCTTGCCTGCAGACGTCTCACGATCGATGCGGGTGCCCGCCTTGGGTAACCACCACCGGACCATGTCCACCATGTCAGAGTCTTCTTTCGCGTTCAACAGCCAAAGCCTTCTTTACATCGAAGACCTGTATGCTCGCTTCCTGAATGGCGATGCCGATGTGCCAAAGGAGTGGGCCGACTATTTTCGCAGCTCAATGAATGGGCATGCCCAGTCGCCAGTGAATGGCAACGCCAGCTTTACGCCGCCCTTTCCGTCTCGCAGCATGTTCAATCCACCCGGAGGTGGAGGATCAAACCACTTCCGCGGTGAACAGCGACTCAATATCGCCCTGCGTCAGGAACGCGTCGACTCGCTGGTTCATGCATACCGATCACTCGGCCACATCTCTGCGAAGGTCGACCCGCTCAAGGTCAAGATCGAGACGCCACCCGAACTCGATCACTCGTTCTATGGGTTCTCGGAGGAAGACCTTGATCGTGAAGTCTCGACGGAATTGCTCGGAGGCCCCGACGCTCGGACCCTGCGTGGCGTGATCAACTGGCTCAAGCAAACCTACTGCCGCTCGATCGGCGTGCAGTACATGCATATCGAGAGCCTTGTTGCCCGGCAGTGGCTGCAGCAGCAGATGGAGACGACCGCGAATCGCCTCAAGCTCGACATCGCCGATCAGCGCCGCATTCTCGAACGACTGGCTGATGCGGTCTGCTTCGAGAAGTTCATGTGGGACAAGTTTAAAGGAACCAAGACCTTCTCCCTCGACGGGGGCGAGACTCTGATCCCCCTGCTCGACCAGGCTGTCGAACGCGCAGCTGGCCTTGGTGCGAAAGAAGTCGTCCTGGCAATGGCCCATCGCGGCCGCTTGAACGTTCTTTACAACACGATGGGCAAGCAGGGGCGCCAGATCTTCCGCGAAGTCGAAGACCAGCACGAATACCTCGGCTTCGACGATGTGAAGTATCACCTCGGTTACAGCACTGATCGTAAGCTCCCGAACGGCGGCAAGGTCCACCTGTCACTCTGCTTCAACCCCAGCCATCTGGAGTTCGTCAATCCGATCGCGATGGGACGTGTCCGGGCCAAGATGGACGCGATTCAGGACTACAAGCGGACCAAGGGGTGTTGCATCCTGATCCATGGGGACGCCGCCTTCATCGGCGAAGGGGTCACCCAGGAAACGCTGAACCTGTCCGAACTTTACGGTTACAAGATCGGCGGGGTGGTTCACATCATCGTGAACAACCAGATCGGTTTCACCACGTCCGCCCGCGAAGGACGCTCCTGCCGCTATGCCTCGGATGTCGCCAAGATGCTCGACATCCCGATCTTCCACGTGAATGGGGAAGATCCGGAAGCTGTGGCGCAGGTCGTGAAGCTGGCGATGGAGTTTCGGGTGAAGTTCCAGCGGGATGTCGTCATCGATATGTACTGCTTCCGGCGTCGCGGCCACAACGAGGCCGACGAACCCCGGTTCACGAACCCGATGATGTACAAGAAGATCGACCAGAAGCCGTCGGTCTTCGAGAGTTATAAAGAGTCGCTGGTGAACTACCGCGGGCTGACCGCCGAAGAAGCCGATGCGATCTGGCAGAAATCCCGCAAGAAGCTCGATGACGAGCTGAACGCGGCTCACGAAAAATCGGCCCCACTCTCCAGTGAGCAGGATCACGACTGGGCTGATGGAGCCTTGAAGACTACATGGAAAGAGTACCATGGTGGTCCAGCAGATCAGGCCGAGCCAGTCAACACGGGGCGGTCGGAAACCGATCTGGGTCGAATTCTGCAGCTGTTGACTCAGTACCCCAAAGACTTCAAGCCGCATCCTACCGTTCAGAAGGTCCTCGACAAGCGTCGCGAGATGGCGCTTGGTAACGTCCCCCTCGACTGGGGTGCCGCCGAGATGATGGCCTACGGTTCGCTGCTCGAAGAAGGCCACCCGTTTCGCATGTCGGGACAGGACGTCCGTCGCGGTACGTTCAGCCATCGTCACGCAGTTCTGGTGGATGTCG
Source organism: Planctomycetota bacterium (assembly GCA_003669575.1). Classification (GTDB taxonomy): domain Bacteria; phylum Planctomycetota; class Planctomycetia; order Planctomycetales; family Planctomycetaceae; genus TH-plancto1. Next base: position 5,805 of record QWOR01000226.1, read on the forward strand.
AGGACGGCACGCACTTCTGCCCGCTACGAAACATCGAGCCGCGACTGGGCTGGGTTAACATCCACAACAGCCCGCTGTCTGAAACCGGCGTCCTCGGCTTCGAATACGGCTACAGCCTCGACACCCCGCACGGGATCGTCGCCTGGGAAGCCCAGTTCGGTGACTTCGTTAACGTGGCACAGGTCACGATCGACCAGTTCATCGCCAGCTCGGAGATGAAGTGGAAGCGGCTGAGCGGCCTCATCATGCTGCTGCCCCACGGTTATGAAGGCAACGGTCCGGAGCACTCCAGTGCCCGCCTGGAACGTTTCCTCAACCTGGCTGCCGAAGACAACATGCAGGTGGTTCAGCCATCGACGCCCGCCCAGATGTTCCATCTGCTTCGGCGTCAAACACTCCGCAAATGGAAGAAGCCACTCATCGTCATGACGCCTAAGCAGCTGCTCCGGCTGCCCGCGTGCGTTTCAACTCTGTCTGACTGTGCGAAGGGCTCGTTCCAGACTGTCATCGCTGATCCAGCGGTCGATCCCAAGGGCGTGAAGCGGTTGCTGATTTGCTCGGGCCGTATCTATTTCGACCTCTTGGCCAAGCGGACGGAACTCGGACGAAACGATGTTGCGATCGTGCGAGTGGAAGAGTTCTACCCACTGCCCACGGAGGCCCTCAAAGAGGCTCTCGCCCCTTATGCCGCCGGGACCTCGACCTTCTACGTTCAGGACGAGCCCGAAAACATGGGCGGCTGGCGATTCCTGCGGATTCATCTGGGCGAGAAGCTGTTTGGCAAGTTCAACTGGGATATCATTTCCCGGAAGGCGACCGCCAGCCCCTCGACCGGTTCACACCACGTTCACCACGAAGAGCAGGAAGAGATCCTTCACAAGGCCTTTGCGTGATGAGTTCAAGCGTCAAGCCCCCAGAGACCAGTGCCCCGCACGAACTCTTCTTGACCCTTGCCACTTGATGCTTGTCACTTCTCCTCCTCATTCACACACCACCATCATTCTCTCGGATCACACGTCATGGCAGTTGACATCCGCCTCCCCAAAGCGGGCGACTCGATTACGGAAGCCTTCATCGGACAATGGCAAGCCAAAGAAGGGACCTGGGTCGATGTCGATCAGAACATCGTCGTCATCGAAACTGAGAAGGCCGCTTTCGACGTGCCCGCTCCGGTCGCCGGGATTCTGACCAAGATCCTCAAGAAGAACGGCGAGAAGGCCCTCGTGAATGAGGTGATCGCCCAGATCGAGCCCGCTCCCCGCCCTGCGAATGTTGCGCCCGCTGCCACAGCTCCCAACCCAGCGGCTGCCGCTGCACCGGCTCCCGCTTCCGCGAAGGCTGGTGGTCACGTGATGCCCGCCGCAGCAGCTGCCGCAGCTCAATCTGGCATCGACGCTTCGAGCCTCAAGGGTTCCGGCCCCGGCGGACGCATCCTCAAAGAGGACGTTCAGAAGCACGCCTCGTCCCCCGCAGCAGCAGCTGGAGTGCGTGAAGAACGCCGCCAGCCGATGTCGATCCTGCGTCAGACGATCGCCCGCCGATTGGTCGAAGCCCAGCACAACGCCGCTCTGCTGACGACATTCAACGAGTGTGACGTTTCGGCCATCAAGAAGGCCCGCGAGCAGTATCAGGACGCCTTCTCCAAGAAGTACGGCATCAAGCTCGGCTTTATGTCGTTCTTCGTTAAGGCCGTCGTCGACGCGCTCAATCTCTTTCCTGCCATCGGCGCCCGCATCGATGGCACTGACCTCGTCTATCGCAACTACTGTGATATCGGCGTCGCCATCGGCAGCGGACGCGGCCTGGTCGTCCCGATCCTCCGCAGTGCGGAGCGGATGAGCTTCTCGGAAATCGAACTCGCCATCGCTGACTTCGCGAAGCGTGCCAATGAAGGCCGACTCTCGATGGAAGAGATGGAAGGGGGCACCTTCACCATCAGCAACGGCGGCGTCTACGGCTCACTGCTGTCGACTCCGATCGTCAACCCGCCACAATCGGGTGTCCTTGGCATGCACAACATTGTCGATCGCGCGATCGTCGTGAATGGCGAAATCGTCATCCGTCCGATGATGTACCTCGCCCTGACCTACGATCACCGCGTCGTCGACGGTCGCGAAGCTGTCTCGTTCCTGAAGCGGATCAAGGACATCGTGGAGGATCCGACTCGCCTGGTTCTGGAGATCTGAGGAAGACGGTTGAGGGTTGAGCGATGAGGGCTAAGGGTTAAAAGCGCTGACGCCATTTCCTCCATCGCTTGGCTGCCTCAACGAAAGCTCTCCTGGCTGTGCATGCGAACGCGTCGGATTATCACGAGTTGTCCACGACAAACCCTTAGCCCTCACTCCTTAACACTCACTTTCCCCAATGTCTGACCTCATCATTATTGGCGGCGGCCCTGGCGGGTATGTCGCAGCGATTCGCGCAGCCCAACTCAAGAAGTCGGTGACTCTCATCGAGAAGGAGCCCCAACTGGGCGGCACCTGCCTGCGTGTCGGCTGTATTCCGTCGAAGGCCCTGCTCGAGTCGAGCCACATGTATGAGTCGGCTCAGCACCACATGGCCGCACGCGGTGTGGTCGTCGGCAAGCTGACCCTTGATCTGGCGACGATGCTTCAGCACAAGGAGTCGGTCGTCCGTACCTTGGCGGGCGGAATCGATGGCCTGATGAAGAAGAACAAGATCACCCGGATTCTGGGCACCGCCAAGGTCACCGCGCCCGGACGAGTGACGGTGGAAACGAAAGACGGCACTCAGGAAGTGGCCGGCGATCACATCATTATCGCCACTGGCAGTGTTCCCTCGACCCTTCCCGGCCTGGAACTTGATGGCGACCGCATCGGGACCAGTACGGAAGCCCTCTGTTACCCGGAAGTGCCCAAGCACCTCATCGTGATCGGTGCAGGCGTGATCGGTCTGGAACTCGGCACTGTCTGGCGACGGCTGGGGGCCAAGGTCACGGTTCTGGAATACCTCGACCGCATCCTTCCCGGCATGGATACGGAGATCGTGAACGAAGCCCGGAAGATCTTCGAAAAGCAGGGCATCGAGTTCCGCCTGGGCTGCAAAGTTACCGGGGCCAAGGTCGTCAAGAAGGTCTGCGAAGTCAGTATCGACGGCGGCGAAGTCATCAAGGCGGACCGCGTGCTGGTCGCTGTGGGTCGCAAGGCGAACTCACAGAACCTCGGTCTGGAGAATGTCGGTGTCCAGCTCGACAAGCGGGGCTTCATCGTCGTCGACAAACACCTCATGACCACTGCTCCTGGTATCCAGGCCGTGGGTGACGTGATCGGCGGTGCCATGCTGGCTCACAAAGCCGAAGAAGAAGGCGTCGCAGCTGTCGAACACATCTTCACCGGCTATGGCCATGTGAACTACGACGCGATTCCAGGTGTGGTTTACACCGAGCCGGAAATCGCCAGCGTCGGCTTCACCGAAGACACCCTGATCCAGCAGGGACGCAAATACCGCAAGGGGAGCTTCCCCTTCATGGCCAATGGCCGCGCCAAGGCCAGTGGAACGACCGATGGCAAGGTCAAGATTCTGGCCGATGCCGAAACCGACCGCGTTCTCGGTGTGCACATCATCGGAGCCCATGCCGGTGAGCTGATCGCCGAATGCACAGCTGCGATCGAATTCGGCGCCAGCAGCGAAGACATCGCCCGCACCTGCCACGCCCACCCCACCCTCGCCGAAGCGGTCAAGGAAGCCGCCCTGGCTGTGGATGGGCGAGTGCTGCATATGTAGTGGCACGAGGGCGCGATCTCCACTCGTGCGTCTCCCGTTGAGTAAAACTGTCCAACGCATGATCAGCAGAAGTCTGCCGATCAGGCGTTTTCCATGGGGGACAACTTCACTCCGACATTGACGCCTTGATGCTGCCGCGCTGATAATCCCCTCACGGTCTGCGGGGATGCCAAGCTTTTGTCCTTCGGGACGCTGCGGGGTTACCCCGTGGGAGACTCGTTGTTGGTCATTCAACGTGAGTTTGCCGGAGTTGAGCTTGTCGTCATCTCCAGCAAACTCGACACAGGATGCGTTGTGCGTCCCGCAGACCGCTTCTTCCCACACGCAAGGACGACCACGATGGTGCAGTGTTCATGGGACTGATCGCCTTCTTGAAGCGGCTGTTCTGGGGAACTCCGACACCTTCGTCTGTTCCATCGGCGGAGTCAGCTGACTCCTCTCGGCTCGCTGCGGACTCGACGTCATCTTCTGCGAAGATCATTGTCCGCCGGAAATTCCGTGGCCCCGATCTGCTCCGGTTCTCTGCGACAGTGCGCCGTCAGGGACGTACAGTTCAAGTCGTTCGAGGCCAGCCCTATCGGTTTGCCCGACCATTTGTGATTTCCAGTGTCGACTACGGAGACCTGTCGACTGATACGAATCCAGCTGCGCTCGGTCGGTTCGACCTGCCGGTGTTGAGAACACCCGAGGACCTGGCCCACTGGCTTGGGATTCCTCTGGGGCGGGTCGCCTGGTTGACCGGGCGATTCTTTGAGAACGAACGTCCCCAGTCGGACGATGTCGCCCACTACCACTTTCACTGGGTGAAAAAGAAATCGGGCGGATACCGGCTGATCGAAGCCCCCAAGGCTCTGCTCAAGTTTGCGCAGACTCAGATCTTGCGAGGGATTCTCGACCGCGTCCCCGCCCACCCCGCAGCCCACGGGTTTGTGAAACAACGTTCCATTCGCAGCAACGCCGCACCGCACGTCAAAAGTGCCTGGGTGATGAAGCTCGATCTGAGCAACTTCTATCCGTCGGTAACGTTTTCCCGCGTGGTCGCGATCTTCCGATCACTGGGCTACAGCCGTGAAGTCTCGATCTGGCTCGGACGCCTGACGACCTCGACGATCCCGTCGAATCTTTCGGCTCCTGACCGGCGCGAGAACACGGTCTGGCCGTATCGATTGCGTCACCTCCCGCAAGGGGCACCGACCTCGCCGGCCATCGCGAATCTATCGGCCTTCAGCTTGGATGTCCGCCTGAATGGTCTGGCAGCCAAGTACCACGCCCGGTACACGCGGTATGCCGACGACCTGACGCTCTCGGGGAAGGGGAAGTCGATCCCAGCCCTCCGCGAGATCATTCCCATGGCGGAGTGGATCGTGCGAAACGAGCGGTTCCACCTCAACCGCAGCAAACGCCGTGTCCTCAAACAGCATCAGCGTCAATCGGTCACTGGCATCGTTGTCAATCAGAAGCTGGGCGTCGGCCGGGCCGAGTTCGACCAACTGAAGGCCATCCTCACGAACTGCATCCGCCAGGGTCCCGTTTCGCAAAACCGCAATCAGCACAACGACTTCGCCAGCCACCTCCGCGGCCGCATCGGTCACTTCAAGTCCGTGAACGCCGAACGCGGTACCAAACTTCTCAAACTTTACTACCAGATCGACTGGACTCGATAAGGCAGAGTAACCGTCTGCACCCTGCACTTTTTCCTTACCGATCACTGAAAACGGATCACGGACCACTTCTCTCCTCCCCATTGATTCCCGCCGGGCGTTGAATCGATAGAATTGATTCCCCTGCTCGAAGAAGCCGAGCGAGTCAGTCCTTGATCGAGAGTCCGATGAACGCTTTTGAATATCGTGATGGTGAATTGTGTTGCGAGGATGTCCACGTCGCGGACATTGCCCATCGGTTCGGGACGCCCGTGTGGATTTACTCCAAGGCCAAGCTGCTCGACGCACTCAATTCCGTCCGGACTGCCTTTGCCGAACTCGATCCGGTGATCTGTTACTCCGTCAAAGCGAACTCGAATCTGTCGCTGCTCAAGATTCTCAACGAGGCGGGCAGCTCGTTCGATGTCGTATCGGGGGGCGAGCTGTACCGCGTGAAGCGAGCCGGTGCGGACACCAAGCGGGTCGTCTTTGCCGGGGTTGGTAAGACTGATGCGGAAATCCGCCAGGCCCTCGAAGATGACATCCTGATGTTTAATGTCGAGAGCGAAGGCGAACTCGACGCGATCTCTGCCGTGGCCAAATCGCTCGGTCGCGTCGCCCCAGTGGCGATGCGTTTGAATCCCGACATCGATGGCAAGACCCACGCCAAGACGACGACCGGTGTGAAGGGCAACAAGTTCGGCATGGACATCGAGCGGCACAACGAACTGGCTGCCAAGGTACTCGCCGATCCGCATCTGGAGCTGCGCGGAATCCACATGCACATCGGTTCGCCGATCATGACGACCGATCCTTACCTGCAGGCGGCTCGCAAAGCCGTCGCCGTCGTCCGCGATCTGCGTGAGCGGGGTCACAAGACGAACTGGATCAACCTCGGGGGTGGTTTTGGACTGAGCTATCGTGGCGACGAAGCGCCTCCCGCCAGCGAGTACGCGAAAGTCATCGTTCCGCTGATCAAGGAAGTCGGCTGCCGTCTGGCCCTTGAGCCCGGTCGCTCGATCGTCGGGAACTCCTGCGTTCTGATCAGCCAGGTGATCTATACCAAGCGAGAGGGCGGCAAGCTGTTCGTCATTCAGGATGCCGCGATGAACGACCTTGTCCGGCCCGCAATGTACGACTCGTTCCACCGGATCTGGCCAGTGGCTTCCAAGGTCGCCGCTCCCACCGATTACGAAGCGGAGGCAATCCCCGGCTGCGAGACGACCGATATCGTGGGACCGATCTGCGAGTCGAGCGACTACCTCGCCCAGAAGCGGGCCTTCCCACCCGTGAACCGAGGTGACCTGCTCTGTACGTTCAGCGCGGGGGCCTACGGGATGGCGATGAGCAGCAACTACAACTCGCGACCCAAAGCGGCGGAGGTCCTTGTAGACGGGGCCACCGTGTCGCTGATTCGCGAACGTGAGACCTACGAAGATCTGGTCCGTCATGAACTGATCGGGTAGTTGCGTCAACGTGTCCCCCACCCACCCGAAGCGTCAGCGAGGGCGAGCGTTCACCGAGGCTCTCTCACAGCTTCCACCTTCCTGAACGAGTCTGACAGGACCTGCAAACAGTGGGACAGACATTCCTGTCTGTCCCCTCTTGCAACGACCTCGAATCTGATCTGATGTTCCGGGTCTGTTCCCGCTCGCCCTCGCTGACGCTTCGGGTTGGTGAGGCGGAATCCCTCCTGTTCTCCTGTGTGTACTGTGTGAGCCAGCGTTCGGTCGCCACCAGACACACTTCGGCAATCTATGCTTGAGCCCGCCCTTACTCTCTGTTCATCATCGAAACTGGCGGCCATCGGTCCGGTTGAGGGTGTATTGGTGGTCTGTGACTCTCCGCTATCGGTGGAGCAGGTGACAGCTGCGCCCTCCTTCCAGTCCTGGCCTGACGCCTCACCCTGGGCGTGTCTATCGCTGGGCGATGAGAGCGATCCTCTTCCCTCTGCGATTCGCTGGCTGGTCGAACCTCCGTTTCGTCGCCATGTAGTTTTCTGTCGAGCAACTTCCATATCGCCAGGCTCGTCATTCGACGCAGACGCTCTATGGAAGCAGCTGACCGAAACACCAAACGTATGGACGGGCTCTATTGCCGGAATCTCGCCCGTCCCCCGGACTGAGACGCCAGGGCTCGCCCCCCGACTGGCTGGGAAGTCGTGGCTCTTACCAGCAATTGAGTCGGTCCACGGAACCTCTCCGCGGCAGAACACACTGATCAAAGCGGGCCTTTACCTTCTGCACGATTACCTTGATGAGAGTCATGCCCAGTCGCAATCGATGGAAGGTGATCGAGATGCTGATTTATGGCATGCGATCATGCACCGTCGCGAGCCCGACTACGGCAACGCGAAGTACTGGTGTCGCCGAGTCGGTTCGCATCCGGTACACGACCAGCTGGCTCCGCTCGCTGCTCCGGTTCTGACCCAAGCGGGTGTCTCCGGTTTTTCAGCGGCGAAGTGGGATGCCCTCCGGTTCGTCGACTTGTGCGAACAGGTGGCACATGAGAACTCGCCCGCGAATCGGGCGGCCCGCGAGGTGCAGTGGCTCGAAATGAACCTGCATCTGGCCCACTGTGCGCGAGGACGATAACCGGTGGATGCAGACCAGGAAGCTATCGCCGTCCACGAACAGCTGCTCGCCACTCCCGCGATCTGGGAGGAACTGGCCAGTGGTGAGACCGGCCCCGCCATCCAGACAGCCCTGCGGAAGAAGTATCCTGCCGATGTCGTTCGCGCAGCCCTCACGCTGACCGATCTTCGCCAGCATGCCCGCCCACGCTTCACCCGTGCGGACCAGATGTGGTTCGACCGCACCCGACTGGAGCAGGCGACCCAGGAAATCGTCGCCCGGCACAAGGCGGAGAGATTCAAAGGGTGCGCCGGTGAGAAGGTCCTCGATCTCTGTTGTGGGATCGGGGCCGATGCGATCGCCATCGCTCATCATACCCCGGTCGTCGGCGTGGATCTCTCACCGCTGGCCACCTGGTTTACGCGGCAGAACGCCGTTGTGTACGGAGTGTCCGCCAACATCGAGACACGCAACGGCGATGTCGAGAGCGTCGAAACTGCTGGCCAGTTCGTCCACCTCGACCCTGACCGCCGGACTCAGGGCCAACGGCAGGTGCGGCTGGAATTCGGCTCGCCAGCCCTCCCCTATCTTCAGGCTCTCACGAAAACCGCTCGCGGCGGTGCAATCAAGGTCTCGCCAGCCAGCAACTTTGGGGGGAAATTCACCGACTGCGAGGTCGAACTCATCAGCCTCCATGGCGAATGCAAAGAGGCCACCATCTGGTTCGGAGAGCTGCGCAAACCCACTCCGTTTCAGGCGACGATCCTGCCGCAAGGTGTTTCGATCTCGGGTGACCCCTGGGAGTTTCGCCCGCGAATTGAACCACTGAAGCGATACCTGTTTGACCCCGACCCGGCCGTGGTGCGCGCGGGGCTGGTCGACTGCACGGCCGAACAGCTGGACCTGCGACGGCTCGACGATGCCGAGGAGTACCTGACGGGCGACACGCTGGTCGATTCTCCGTTCGTGCGTGGCTTCGAGGTCCTGGCTGACCTCAACAACAACACCCGGGAGATTCGGGACTTCTTTCGCACGTCACCCTTCGGTCAGGTCGAGATCAAGTGCCGCCACATGAGCATCGACGCCGACGCCATCCGCCGCAAACTCCCCTTGCCCGGAAATGAACCCGGCGTACTGCTGTTCGCCCGCGTGGCCGGCAAGGCCAGGGCGATTGTGGCGAAGAGGTGTTAAATGCATGAACGATTATTTGTGAGTCGCATCCTCGTCGAACTTATGTCCAGTGATTTTCTCATAAACTTGCTTTGCCTGTGTCGCAGTGTTGGTTTCCGGGTATCGCAGTACAACCTCAGTCAAATATCTAATCGCCGCTGAGACATCTTGGTTGTCTATCAACTCTTTGGCCTTGGACAGCATCGCCGCTGCCGCTGCCTCACGATCGTTGTCGAGAAGTTTCGAGTCGTTCTTCTCAAACGCCTTTCCAGTTACCTTTAAGAAGAGCGGCTCAGCTTCTTTGGCGGCTTCGGTATCAGGAAATCGTTGTAACACTTCCCCCAACAGCTTCGTCGCCTGCTCTGGACGCCTCTTCGAAATCCATTGTTTCGCCAACCTAAGTTTACCCTGAGCATCTCGCTCTGGGGCGACGGGAGGCTGAGGAGTACTCACAAGAGCAATCGGGCTTGCTGGCAAAGGTTCGTAGTTCTCTGAAATTTCCTCGCGAGCGTCCTTGGTACGGTAGCTAGACCTCGCTGAAGTTCGAGTTGTAGCGCGTGGTGTACGCTTGGTTGCAACCTCTGGAACCGAAATCGAGTGTGCTGCCGGTTCTGGCACAGATGTCGAGCGATGCGAGTGGTACCCACCATTTCTTCGATCGTGGTGACCACCAGACGCATCAAGTCCCCCTGGGTGTCCCATACACACCTTGCACACTGAAATTGCGATGATCGCGATCATGAGTCGCATGACAACCCACCTAGGGGCGAATCGCGGAGGAAACAACGATTCCGAGCGAAAGAATCACCGCTGCAATGATAATCGCCATCGCAATGTTACCCTGTTTGATAAGCGACCATTCGTCAACATCACGAGTTGAGAAGTCGAACAATTTCAGCGTGATAATGATTCCAATTCCCATTGAGACAGAGCCCACAAGAGCCCATCCAAAAGTGATTGCATATGCTCGCAGTACTTCCATTTTCGATTCCCTTGGAGGAAATGATTTAGCCCCAATCTATCGTCATCTCATGGTTTTACAATTCACTGCCATTCGCATGCTGTTACATAGATGTCGATCGCAGTATTCCCTGTAGTGTCGAAGTGCATTTCATTGCGAAAGCATTGCATCCATCGATCGCATCCGTTCTGCTGCATCCCTGGAGTTCCGTACTCATCTTCTTCAGCTGGGTGACGTACCCCTTATTCATCGTGGATCCCCTCATGGCCCAGATGGCAGTCATCCTTCCTGCTGCAGGGCGTAGTACCCGGTTCGCCAGTTCGACCCGGCTCAACGCCGTTGAACATGGACCTCACGACGCCTCTCACCCTGCCCTGCGGAAGAAGCCGTTCGTCACGCTTAAGGGGGAGCCGATCTGGTATCGTTCGGTCATCCCGTTCCTGTACCGAGCCGATGTGGTGAAGGTGGTCATCGCCGTCTCGCCCGAGGATCTCGACTGGTTCCTCACGCGATTTGCCGACCAGCTGTCGCGGATGCGATCGGTCGAGGTTGTAGCCGGTGGGGCGGAACGCTCCGATACCGTCGAGGCAGCCCTGCGACTGATACCCGAGAGTGTGGAACTGATCGCGGTTCATGATGCCGCCCGCCCACTGATCCAGAGCGAGACGATCGAAGCTGTCGTCCAGGCCGCCCGCCGTACCGGGGCAGCGATCCCAGCGACTCCGATCTCCAGCACGATCAAGCGAGTCGACTCCTCGAACCGCATCACCGAAACCGTACCGCGGGCTGACCTGTGGGCCGCTCAAACGCCTCAGATCGTGCGGCAGGACTGGCTGCGGCAAGCCTTCGCCCAGCGTGGAGCCTTCCAGCCGACCGACGAAGCCCAGCTCATCGAACGGCTGGGACGACCCGTGGAAGTGGTGCCGGGGCTGGCCTCGAACATCAAGATCACGACGCAGGATGATCTCGATCTGGCGGAGGCACTGCTGAAGTAGCTGGTGGCGGGGAAATTCAAAATACCGAGTGACCAGCCCGCGGGCCTGATGTCGCGGGCGTGAAATCGATTTCACCGCTCCGACGCTGAAAGTTCCAGCAGATTCTCAAAATCGCGTGACCTCCCCACCAGACGGCTGGGCGGGTACACTCTCTGCCTGACATTTCGGAGAGGTCTCGTTCCCAAAGCGGGGGTGAGCTGATCCCGAGCTTGCTGATTTGCCGGAACCGATTTCGACTATGGCTGTGCTGCTTCAAATTCGCGATGCCCACAAAAGTTATGGCTCGCAGGTGCTTCTGGATGGGGCGGATGCCTCGATCACTGATGACGTGAAAGTCGGGTTCGTGGGCCGCAACGGAGCGGGCAAAAGTACGCTCCTGCGAGTGATCCTGGGCGAAGAGGAACTCGAAACGGGCGAGGTGATCCGCCATCCCCGCCTGCGGATCGGCTACCTGCGTCAGCACGACCCGTTTCAGCCAGGTGAGTCGGCGCTCGACTTCCTGATGCGCGACAGCGGCCAGCCTGACTGGCGGTGCGGCGAAGTGGCCGGCCAGTTCGAAATCAAGGGCGACTACCTCGACGGCCCGGTGCAGAAACTCTCCGGCGGATGGCAGACTCGTGTGAAACTGGCGGCATTGCTGCTGCATGATCCGAATCTGCTGCTGTTGGACGAACCGACAAACTTCCTCGACCTGCGTACTCAGATTTTGCTCGAGCACTTCCTCCGCAACTACAAGGAAGCCTGTCTGATCGTCTCGCATGATCGGGCTTTTCTGGCTGCGACGTGCACCCAGACGCTCGATCTCTCGCGCGGCAAGCTGACGATGTTCCCGGGGAAGATCGACGCCTTCCTCGAGTACCAGGCAGACCGTATCGCGACTCTCGAACGGACCAATGCGACCGTTCAGGCCAAGATGAAGCAGCTGGAAACCTTCATCGCCAAGAATAAGGCCCGAGCGAGTTCCGCTGCCCAGGCTCGTAACAAGAGTAAACAGCTGGAACGCCTCGAAGTCACCGAGATCGAGTCGGAAGGCCCGACCGTTTCGATCCGGGCTCCACAGGTCGAAGGACGCAAGGGGATCGCTCTGCGCTGCGTCGATGTGTCGATCGGATATCCCGAACGAGTCGTCGCGAAAGATGTGAATCTGGAGGTCGATCACGGTGCGCGGGCAGCGATCGTGGGCGATAACGGCCAGGGGAAGACGACATTTCTGCGAACGCTTGTCGATTCACTGCCCGCGATCCAGGGGGAAGTCCGCTGGGGGCACGGCTGTAAGGTCGGCGTCTATGCTCAGCACGTTTATTCCAGCCTGCCTGATAAGCTGACGGTACTGGAATACCTCGAACAGCACGCCCCGCTCGGGACTAAGACGCAGGAGCTGCTGAACGCAGCTGCGTCGCTGCTGTTCCGTGGTGACCATGTTTACAAGAAGATTTCGGTTCTCTCGGGAGGTGAACGGGCTCGTCTCTGTATGGCGGGCGTGATGCTCAGCCAGTGCAACGTCCTGATCCTCGACGAACCGGGCAACCATCTGGATGTCGATACGGTCGATTCGCTGGCAGAGGCCCTCCTCGCGTTCAAGGGAACGGTGATCTTTACGAGCCACGACCGTCACTTCATGAAGCGAGTGGCGTCCCACATCATCGAAGTCCGCGATGGCCGCGTCGTGAACTATCACGGCGATTACGAGGCGTACCTGTACTCGGTCAATAAGGAAATCGAAGAGGGTGAGCGCGA
>QWOR01000179.1 GCA_003669575.1 Planctomycetota bacterium
CTTCGCCGTTCATGTTGACCAGCGCCCCACCGCTGTTGCCGGGGTTGATCGCAGCGTCGGTCTGCAGGAAGTGCTCACGTCCATTGATGTCGAGGCCCTTACGATCGGTCGCCGAGATAATCCCGGCGGTCACCGTAGTCCCGATATCAAAGGGGTTCCCGAGTGCCAGCACCCAGTCGCCGACCTGCATGGCATCGCTGTCACCAAAGTCGACAGTGGCCAGCGGCTTGTCGGCCCTCAGCTTGACGATCGCGACATCGGTGACCGAATCACCGACCCACGACTCCGCTTTGATTTCGGTGCCGTCTGAGAACTTGACCTTCACCTCATCCGCGCCATTGACCACATGGGCATTGGTGACAATGACCCCCGAGGAATCGATCACAAAACCCGATCCCGCCCCATGCTGCCCGGGAGACTGGAACTGGCGAGGACCACCTCGGCGACCAAAGAACTCACGAAAAATTGGATCATCCTTGAACGGCGAATTCTGGAACGGATCTGCCTGACCGCTTTCGTCATCATCGCCTTGAGAGTTCGCCTCCAGCACCTTCGGCTTGACAATCGTTTCGATGGCCACGATCGCTGGCAGTGAAGTCTCTGAGACGGTGCGGAAAACGGACGAGAGATCGTGTGGCGATTTGATCACCGTCTTCGCCGGGGCCTCCGCGTGAATCCCCTGAAAGGCCATGGCTCCAACGCCCGCACCTGCCACCAGACAGGCGAGCCAGAGTCCAGAACGACGAGTTGCACTAACCATGGGAGTCTCCCAAATGTGGGTTTGAGTTGTGGATTTCAGAATGCCGCTATCCGTCAACACGTGACAGCAACGGGCATGCCACTCTGGGTATTGTTTTCATAGCATCCAGATTGTCTACTGACCCGTCACACGGATTCAGGACAACGAATGGATGGCCCATGAAACACGAACACAGAGGGCAGTACATAGGAATAGTTGCCGCGACCGCAACAATCCGGAAAACATTCTTCGGGTCTCGAAAAAATTCTGAAGTTCGATTCCCACTCTGACTTACGAACAGATCGAGCGTGTCCATGGCCAGATATCAGACAGACGACGCCCCCGATTGGGACGACGAAGACTGGGATTCAGGCGAGGTCTACGGCAAGGAGGACCAGTCGACAACGACCGAGTGCATTCACTGTGGGGCCGAAATCTACGACGACGCACCCCGTTGTCCGATCTGTGGAGAGTACCAGGTCGGCAGCCGCAGCCTGACTGCATGGGAAGGTCGCCCCCTGTGGTGGAAGCTGGGCGGTCTGATTGGCATTCTCGCGGTCATCCTCGGAATCTTGTCGTTCTGTTTTTAACAGGCAAGCGTCCGGCGTGAGCCAGATGGTGGTTCCATGCGAGGTACATGCCCACCAGCATTCGTGCAGGCCCGATCGATGAGACCTCTCAAAACGGGTGCAGGCCTGACGGTAGAACAGCGTCCGATCAGATGCGAAAGTCGGCAAGCACCAGCCAGCTTACGCTGGCCACGCGCCTTTATCCCCAGGCAGGTTGGGTCGCTCCACTGGGGCTGACGGAGTAGGGCAACCACAGCAGGCTCACCGCATCAATCGTCGTGTCCGACTTACGCGGCTTCACGTCGTAGTTGATGACCTTCACGTCGTCGGGCAGAGAGTCAGTGATGCGGTCGATCTCGGCATTGAGTTCAGCTTCAAGGGCTTCCCGGTCGGCCTGAATCGCGTTGACGGTTTCCTGAGCCCGCGAAACATCGGCCTTCTGCTCAGCTGCCCGCGTGGCGGAACGCACTGTCGTTGTCGCCCGCGTGACGTTCGTCGATGTCGCCAGCTTCCGTCCAAACAACGCTCCCAGGATCGAGCTGCCCAATTGGACTGCAGCGGTAAGCGTCGCTCCTGACGACTGGGACTTCTCGCGCTCGACGGCCTGTTCCGCCTTGCGCTGGCGTTCCTGCAGCGCCGAGAGCTTTGTCCCGTACTTTTTGCGCAGCTTTTCGATCTGCAGGTCCCGTTCTTCTCGGGCTGAGTGTTTCAGGCGGGCTTGGAACTCGCTGGTACTTTCACCCGCATTCGCAAAGAGTCCGAGGGCCTCGCAGTAGGGGACGGTGTACGTTCCCTCGCGGTACAACGAATTCTTGAGACCGGTTTTCCATGACGTGTACTGCTTCGTCTGCGTCAGTGCAGAGGGCAGCTGCTCGAACCGTGCGCTGTCTGCGGGCTTACGGGCGAGTGCGAGATCATCGGGGTTCACATCGTCTGCCTGGTCCCAGGGATCGCTCGGAACGTCGTCCTCGATCACAGCGAGGCGGGCGACGTTCTTCCACGTATCGATCCCGGCCTTGGCATCCACAAAGTGCATCCGCGCTGTCCCGAGCAGAGCAGGGCGATAGACAATTTCGTTGACGGGCTTGGAGATGTCGGCGAAGATCTGGCGGATCTCGGCCGGAACAATTGGAGCTACGCTGGAAGGCGATGCCGACACGGGCCCCGCACTGGACGGTGATGTGGACGATGAAGGCGCTGGTGTAGCAAACACCGACGGAGCCACGTCCGGTCGGCTTGCGGGAGCGACAGGGCGCGATACCACAGCTGATGATTCTTTTCGAGAAGCCATCAAATCCGAAATCTGATCGCGAGTCAGCGGACCGCGCAGGTACGACAAGGCCCACCGTGTCTGCATCACGACCGGAGCATCTTCGTGAACGTTGTTCAGCAGGAACACCCGATTGCCGAGGCCAGAGAGAATACGTTCGACCTTCTGGCGGTCGAATTTCGCTCCAGCCTGCGAAGAGGCTCCTTCGAGTCCTTCGAGCACGCGCATCTTGTCGCGTTCCGTCTGCAATCGCCCGAGAAACCAGGTCCCCGCATTCGACAGGGCCTTGTAGTCGAGATCGACCGGGTTCTGCGTCGCCAGAATCAGCCCCAGACCATAGGCCCGGGCCTGCTTAAGCAGCGTCAGCATCGGGATCTTCGAGGGTGGGTTCGCAGTCGGCGGCAGGTACCCGAACACCTCGTCCATGTAGAGCAGTGCCCGCAGGCTCGATGTCCCCGACTGCTGCCGCATCCACGTGATCATCTCGGTCAGCAGCAATGTGACGAAGAACATTCGCTCATGATCGTTCATGTGAGCGATCGAAATGATCGACATCCGCGGCTTGCCCGCATCGGTATAGAGCAGCTTCTGAATGTTGAGCGGCTCACCCCGCGTCCACGCAGCGAATGACGGCGAGGCCAGCACGTTATTGATCGTCATTGCCAGCTTCAGGCGATCCGCCGTGGGAAAGATCTGGTCCACATCCATGATGCCGATCTGTCGGAACGGCGGGTTCTGAACTTCACGAATCAGATTCGGGAGATCGAGAGAACGCCCCGCACGCCACGCGTTGTCCAGAATGTTCGACAGGAAGATATGCTCGCGGCTCTGCAGGGGATCTGGATTGAGATCGAGCAGAGTCAGCAGTCCACCCACTGCGGCAGAAATCCGCTCGCGCATCGCATCGGCACTCTCCAGAATCGTCGCTGGGGGAGCGTCGAGCGACTTGAGAATCGTCAGCTGCAGCCCTGCATCGCTGCCGGGGGTATAGAGCGAGATATCGACGGCATCGCGATAACGCTGGATCCGATCCTGCGGCTGGTCCCAATCGGCCAGCCCCTTCTTCCATAGGTCAGCCTGTGCCGCGGCGAATTCGTCCTCGGACATCCCCTTGCGAGTAGCCTCTCCCTTCTCGACCCACGGACGAAACTCCGCCGCCGTGAGGCTGGGGAATGTCAGTAGAAGGTTCCCCAGGTCCCCCTTGGGATCGATCACGATCGACGGAATTCCATCGATCGCAGCCTCTTCCAGCATCGTGATTCCCAGACCCGTCTTTCCACTCCCAGTCATCCCGACGATGACCGCATGAGTGTTGAGATCCTTGGAGTCATACAGAACCGGGTCCGTGCCACACTTGCCCGCTTCGATGTCATAGGAACGTCCCATGTAAAAGACGCCGAGCTTTTCATAGTCGTACATGATGGAAGCCACTGAAGGACGAGAGAACGATGTGCGGACTGGCTACAGGAAGCCGAACAGGCCCTGCGACCCGGATCTGAAGGGGCTCTGAACTCCCCGTACGCACACAGGGATAGACAGCCACCAGCAGATTGATCTAAAACACCGCCCACATTGAACTTGGTTTCGGATCATAGCGAACCCTATCGCAGGTCAGCTGCGTCGGGCAAGCCGATTCGAGAGAGATTTCGCGGCGGACATCTGACGTGTCTGCGACAGAGGAGCAGTTGCCATGGATGGCTTTCGGTTTCTGGCTTTAGTGGGCAGCGGCACGGACCAGCTGGTCAACGATTTTGAGACGAAAGTCACGAGTCTCACTGCGACGACAACACCTTCCGCAGCTGGGACCGGAAAAGTCCCCTCTGCTTTCCACATCCCACATCAGGAGCAGATCAAGGGGTGGTACACCACCGTTGAAAACTTCATCACCGAGCAGGGGGTGACCTTCGCTCTCAGGTTCCTGGCTGCAATCGCCATCTTCTACTTCGGTCGCATGCTGGCACGCATGGCCACCAAACTCGTCTCAGAAGTGATGGAACGAGTCGGCACCGACCCGATTCTGGTCAAGTTCGGGGCCAATCTGCTGTATAGCGCGTTGCTGATTACGATCGGGCTGGCCTCGCTCCAGATGCTCGGCGTTGATGTCACCTCGGTCACCGCGATGATCGCAGCTGCTGGCTTTGCTGTCGGTCTGGCCTTGCAGGGATCCCTCGCGAACTTCGCGGCCGGGATCATGCTGATTGTCTTCAAGCCGTTTGGCGTCAGTGACGAGATTGAAGCTGGTGGCCAGACCGGAAGCGTGGAAGAGGTCAACATCTTCAATACGATCCTGCGAACCAACGGCAACGTGAAGATCATTATTCCGAACGGCCAGATCACAACTGGCACGATCAAGAACTTTACCGCTCAGCGGATTCGTCTTATTGAGTTGAAGGTCGGTTGTGGATACTGCGATGATCTGAAAGAGGTCAAGGCATTTCTCGAAAAGCTGGTTCGCAGCGATGTGCGTGTGGTCTCGAATCCGGGCCCCGCTGTGGCAGTCGCCGAGCTGGCTGACTTCAGTGTGATCTTCTCGGTGAAGTGCTGGGTGGCCACACGAGAGTTCGGTGATGTTCGCTCCTCGTTGCTGGAGCGAATCAAGCAAGGCTTCGACGAACAGGGATTCACCTTCCCGTATCCCAGCCGAGATGTCTACGTCCACCAGTCCGCCCCGAATGTGTCCAGTAAGGCCGCCTGATTCGCGAAGTCGCCGTGCGATGGGAGAAGTGTGTGAAATCGGACTCAGCAGCCTCAGGAACTTCGCCGCGCAGCTTCTGGCCATCGACCCTGGTTTTCGTTCTGTTCGCGATCTCGCAAGGGAATCTCGCTCTTATCCTCGATCCACTTTCGCCCAACTTTTTTGCGATGCAATTCGCATTTACGCCGCAACGCTATGCAGAGATCCTGCAGGCTTGGGGCCCCACGGGGATCGAGAGATACCAATCCCATTTTGCGTTTGATCTTCTTCATCCGCTGCTGTTCGGGGCATTGGGCTGGATCGCGGTACGCACATCACCCATCTTCGAAGGACTGACCGCGTCCCGAGAAAGAATCGTGCGCTGGCTGTTACCGCTTGCCGCCGGTTTCGACTACATCGAGAACTCATGTCAGTTAAAGCTGCTCTCTGTTCCACTGGGAAAGCTGAACTGGCTGATCCCGGTTTCCGCGACAAGTGCCACAATTAAATGGGCTCTGGCTGCGGTGTTTGTCGTCTGCCTGTTCTCGCAATTGATTACGTGGCTCCGGAGTTCCGCTCCCCCGGCGATACATTGAGTATCGTAACCCACAAGCTTCCCTCACCGATTCCATACAACAACTAGCGAATAAGATGGCTCTGACATCCTCGCTGGTAAGAAGCCAACACCGACTCACGGCTGGCCAGAGACGGCCAGTTCAATAGACGACGATTGCGTCGCACGGCAGTACTCGATTAACTCACAGGCCCGTTGCAGGATTCCGAGCACGTCATCGTCGCTGCTGGCGGCCTGTTCCAGTTCGATCGCCTTGGCTGCGATCTCCGGAGCGCCGCGATGCGCAGCGGATTCACTCAATCGCCCGGCCATCACTCGCAATTCTTCGACATCCTGCTGGTCAATGGCTTCCGCCAGTCGTTCAATCTCGTGGCCGATTCCCAAGGCTGTCTCTTTCGTAATGCCTCCGCTGGAGAACACTTCGCTTTCCTGACACCCCACAATGCGGGAAAAGAGATCAACAATCTCGGGATCGAACTGAGTGTTGGCACATCTCCGCAGTTCTGCAATCGCTTCCTGGCTGGTCTTGGCCACGCGATACGGATGCTCACTCACCATCGAGTCGTAGGCGTCAGCCACAGCCAGAATTCTCGCCCCGAGCGGGATATGAGTTCCTTCCGGACCCAGATTCGCATCGCGCCCGTCGAAGTACCGACGATAGTTCTCGACGATCCGGGAAAGCTCGTCCGAGGCAAAGCTGGCCCGAATAATCTCCAGACCAATCCGCTCCTGTCTCTTTATGACGTTCCGCTCCGCCTGGGTCAGCTGGCTGGAGGTGAGCAGGATCGAATCGGGAACGCCAATCTTCCCGATGTCATGCAGCAGGGCAGCTGTTTCGAGTACATAACGGTCGCTCATCGACATCAGCCCATGGGCGACTTCATTACACAAATCCGCAACTCTTCGACTATGGGCAGCTGTACTCGGATCACGATATCCCAGGGCCGAAATGAGTGCTGTCACAGCGGGGTAGGGGATGAGTTTCTTCGGAGACATCGACTCTGCTTGACGTGAAGAAACCCGATCTGCACTTAAACTGGAGTCACCATGAATTTGGTCATAACGGGCGACCTGGTTTCGTCCGTTCCGTTTGGCGAAGTAGAGACACCTGTCGGCCTGATCCAACAGATCTTGCGGGCTGACTGGGCTCTGGCTCAGTGAGGACACTCCCAGGCTGGCCGTCACAGACAGCTGGGACAGCTGGGACAGCTTGATCGCTTCGATTTCCCTGCGGATGGTTTCCGACAGGGCAGACGCATCAGCAAGGTCGATGTTCGGCAACAGGAGCGTGAACTCCTCGCCTCCATAGCGGGCAACAATCCCCCGATCACCGACAACTCTCTGCAGCGTGTCTGCCACCTTCTGCAGCACGGTATCACCGACACTATGTCCGTGATTGTCATTCACCAACTTAAAATGATCGATATCAACCATCACGGCTGACAATGGACATCCACACCGTTGGGCTGAGTTCCACTGAATGTCGAACTGTTCAAAGAATGAGCGACGGTTGTAGCAGTTGGTCAGCGGATCCCGAGTCGCCAAATGCTCCAGAATCGCGTTCTGTTCTCTTACCTTCTCGCTCGACAGCCGCAGTGATTGCAGGGCATTGGCCAGTTCGTTCTTCTTCTGCTCCAGCCGGGTCACATCCTCAAAGCTGGCGATGGCTCCACTTTGACGCCCCGCTTCATCGCAGATTGGTGAGGCACTGACAGAAAAGTTCTGATTACTATTTCCCTCCGCCTGAAGAGAGAGAAAACTTCCCTGGCGGGACTGTCCATCTGCCAACACATCTGCACAGGCAGCATGAGAATCTCTTGTCGAGGCCGAATTGTCTTTGGGGCTGGATGCGATCTCTTTTCTTTCGGTCCAGGGCAAGCTTGTCGCAGACGTCCCAATCAGTTGCTCCACACTGTTCCCGACTGTCGAGGCAAACGACTGATTCGCCATCACAATCCGGCCCTGGGGATCCAAAAACAGCAACCCTTCAGAAAGGGTATCCAGAGCCGTTCGCACCCGTTGCGGCACGACTCGGGAAGGATCGAGCATGGTGAGGCCCCACCTCAGGTAATACTCGAACAGGACCAGAGTCCCCAGCACGCAGAAGACACAGAATGCCAGCAAGGGATGAACATATTGGCCAACCCAACTCGTATGCCCGGGCGGTGAATAGCTGACCTCCGCTGTTCCCCATCGTTCAGTTCCCTGGTAAATGGGAACTGCCATATGCGTACTCAAGGACGCTGTGGAACGCTCCTGCGACCAGATTTGATCATGCTTGGCGGTTGCCATAACCAGAGAACCATCAGTCCGGCGCAGCCCCATTGATTGAATATCGGGATTGCAAGAAGTGGTCGCTTGAAAACAGGTGTCAATGGCATCGAGATCACCGCGTGACGCCAACACCGAACACTGGATGGCGATCGATTCACACACACTTTCCCGGCCGCGAAGAATCGCCTCGCGATCACTGGGCATAAGTCCCAGCAAATTGGCACTCAACAGTATTGTGAGCACTATCGCCACAAGACTGAGCGTGATTCGAGTTGTCGCGGACAAGGATGTCTTCATTTCATCTGCAAGCAAATGCGACTTCGGCCTCAACGGGCACTCCGACCCACCAGAGGTTATGGCTATTTGACTCTAGGTCGTGTTTTGCCACCGATGCTTACCGGGACAGATGCTCCATCGAAATCGCTTATGCTTCGCCACCTTCCGATACCGGAACATTGGATTTCCGCATCACTCCGCTACAGACCGATTTATCCATCACTCGGACGGCATTGTCACATTTGGCGGATGCGGCAAGATCGTAATCAACAGAAAAGTCAGCCTGCCCCCACCCCGCAATGGGGAATGATGCAAAACATCATCATGAAGCAGAACTCAACCCGTTACATGGTGACAGGCTTTCATATGCCGCCACAGAGGTTTCCATCACCTCCCCCTTGAGAGTGTGTGATTCATGCCCACGCCAAATACGAATGTCGACGAATTGCTGGCTCGACTCGGGCTGACAAAAAAGCCTGCGCCGGCGACCGCTGCCTCCACCAGCCATCTCGAGGGCACCGTGACACAGCCTGCAGTGGGAGCCCACCCCACCCCATTGACCGGCTCAACAGCGGCGCCCACTACGGGCGATTCGACTTCGCGACCCATTCAACGCCGCCCCGAGTCAGAAACTCTTCTCGCGGAAACATTGCAGCGCCTCCAGCAGGGAGCCAATCGAAGTCGTCCCGCTGAACAGGATCCAGTTCGCAACTCTCTGCCCAGCCCGCAGGCCGCTCAAACGGTGCCAGGCACTCACACTGTCCCCAAACCCAACTCCCCTCCACCTCGAACGCAAACCGCGAAAGCCTTCACACCTCAGGTTCCTCGCAGCCTTCAAGATGCCGGGCTCACGGACACAGAAACGTCTTCACTGATTCTGAAGTATCTGATCCACCACGGTGTCGAATCGGGTGGGCGGATCGCCAAGCAAATCGGCCTGTGCTATCCAGTCATCGAACAGGTTTTGCGTCAGCTGAAGAATGACAAGCTTGTCGTCTACAAAACGTCGATCTCAGGCGGTGACTTTCAGTACGAACTCACAGAACTGGGGCGAGAGAGAGCCCATAACTTGAGCCGGATCTGCACTTACTTTGGCACGGCACCTGTGCCGCTCGGCCAATACATTGCCAGCGTGAAAGCACAGACGATTACTGGTCTGAAACCTCCACTATCCGCGATCCGCGATGCCCTGAGCGAGCTGAACATCAACAACGCGCTGCTGAGCAGCGTCGGGCAGGCCATTCACTCCGGCCGTGGAATGTTCCTGTTCGGCTCACCGGGTAACGGGAAAACCAGCATTGCCGAACGCATTACAAAGTCGTTCGGCGACTCGATCTGGATTCCGCGGTGCATCAGCGCCTCGGGTGAGATCATCCGCCTGTTCGATCCCAACCGCCATAAGCCAATTGAACTCGATGACACCGACGACCAGCTAAGTATCGATGGACGATGGATTCGGATCGAACGCCCCACCATCATCGCCGGGGGTGAACTCCGCATGGAGAACCTCGAAATCACAATGATTCGAGACACGGGCGTTGGTGAGGCTCCTCTCCAGTTGAAAGCCAACTGTGGAACCTTGCTGATCGACGACTTCGGCAGACAAACCATGCCAGTCGACCAGCTGCTGAACCGTTGGATTATTCCCCTGGAACAGCGGCACGACTTCCTGCAACTGGAAAGCGGCCGCAGCATCCAGGTACCGTTTGATGAGCTGATCATTTTTTCGACCAACCTCGAACCGGGTGCGTTGGCTGACGATGCCTTCCTCCGCCGCATCCCCTACAAGATCGAAGTCAAAGACCCCAGCCCGGAAGAATTTCGCAGCCTGATGCTCACTCTCGCCAAGAAAATTGGCTTCGAGTGCGAACCGGGCATTGTGGACTACCTGATGGAGAAGCATTACCTCCCCGTCAATCGCCCGTTCCGCTTCTGCCACCCCCGTGACCTGCTGCGCCAGGTGGAGAACCTCTGCACTCTGCACGAACTTCCCTATGTGGTAACGACTGATGCGATCGATCAGGCGGTGAACAACTACTTCTCGATCATCAAGCCCAAGAAGACTGATCAAGCCTAACGTCTAATATCAATCGCCACTGAAGCGTTCCTCGGTCCACGGGTCACCATGGTTGTGGTAACCCACACTCTCCCAGTATCCGGGAGTGTCCCCTGCCACGAAGTCGATGCGTCGCAACCACTTGGCACTTTTCCAGGCATAGAGCAGCGGGATCATCAGCCGAGCTGGTCCCCCGTGGTCAGGATCGATCGGCTCCCCATCGTGGGTGTCTGTGATGAGGGCGTCCGGGGCCAGAAAGTCGCTCAAGGGCAGGTTTGTCGTCCAGCCCCAGTCGTAACCGGTCGCGATCACGTACCTGGCTGTCGGCTGTACTCCTGCCAGACGGGCGATTTCATGGACTGACACCCCCTCCCACACGTTTCCCAGACGTGACCACCGGGTCACACAGTGAAAATCCGCGAAGACCTTCACTCGTGGCAAGGCCCGGTACTGTTCCCAGTTGAACGCCAGCTTTTGTTCAACCAATCCGCCGATTTCCAGCTTCCAGGTCGTCAGGTCGATGTCCGGGACATCCGCGTAATGGAGGACAGGCCATTTTCGGGTCAACGACTGCCCCGGAGGAATTCTCTGAGAACGCCGGGTATCGCTGCTGACAATGGCGTCGACAGGAGCATCTCTGGGGGTCAACAGGGGACCAGTTTGATACTTTGGGTCAAACGGGGCAGACATGACAGACTCCAGTCGATCTCGGCGGACACTCCAGAAGTGTATACAGAGGGCTGAATAGAAACCGAAACACCCCCCGTGAACTTGACTTTACGTGACCCGATTTCTAACCTCTCACGGGAGTTGCGATGTGTGATTGTTGCACAGAGGGCGAAATCGCCAAGATTTCTTCCTCGATGTGTTGTTCTCAGCCCACGAGAATGCCGCATGTGCAGCAGTGACGTTTCTCGTGTAGCGCTTGCTCGCACGGGTTCAGATGTCCGGCCCATGTGTTGTGCGAACAGTGCAGACATGGTGCTCAGGGGTTGATTATGTCAGAAATGGCGTAACCAGACCGATTGTCACTTTTTCGGACCGCTTCGGCATGTTCGAAACAGTGCACCGGATGCTTTCAGGGTGACCTGAAAGACTCGCAAAGTGGGACTTCGTGCCCACTTTTTTTATTCCCAGAAGTGGTCCCGAAGGATCGGGTGCAGACAACTTGAGGGATGATCGCCAGCCTCGGCTTCCGCTGAACTGGCATGGAAGAGTGTGACCATATGAACGGCCCAGAGGTTCTCCGAATCGTCGATGCCATTCATCGCGATAAGAAGATCGGCGAAGAGATCGTGTTCGAGGGCATCGAGCAGGCGATCCTTTCAGCTGCACGTAAACACTACGGTGAAGACAGCGCTCTCCTGGTCGCGATCGACCGCAAGTCGGGTCACGTCACTGCCACCCACGATGGCGAGCCGATTCCCGAAGACGAACTCAACGATCTGGGCCGTATTGCAGCTCAAACCGCCAAGCAGGTGATGATCCAGAAGATCCGCGAAGCGGAACGCGACACCCTGTTTGATGAATACACCGAACGTCGAACCCACCTGATCACCGGGACCGTCACCCGTGTTGACCAGAGCGTGACCACGGTCACCTTTGACAAAGTGGAAGCTCTGCTGCCACGCAGCGAGCAGATCCCCGGCGAATCGCACAAGGTCGGCGACCGCGTGCGAGCCATCATCCTCGAAGTGCGCAAGCAGGGCACCCGCATCAAGGTTGTCCTCTCCCGCAAGCATCCCGATCTCGTGCGTCGGCTGTTCGAGGTGGAAATCCCCGAAGTCACCGAACGCATCATCGAAGTCCGCTCGCTTTCACGCGAAGCCGGTTACCGGTCCAAAGTAGCTGTCTCCTGCTTTGACAACAGCATCGATCCTGTCGGTGCCTGCGTCGGGGTGCGTGGGTCTCGTATCAAGACGATCATTGAGGAACTGGACGGAGAGCGGATCGACATCGTTCGCTGGAACGACTCGTTGCCCGTCCTGATCCCGAATGCATTGCAACCCGCCGAAGTCGAAGATGTCATCATGTGCCCGATGCTGGGCAAGGTGATCGTCCTCGTTCGCGAAGATCAGCTGTCACTCGCCATCGGCAAGATGGGACAGAACGTCCGTCTGGCGTCCAAGCTGGTTGGCTGGGACATTGATGTCATGACCCGTGAGGAACTGGACCAGCAGCTCGACAGCTCGGTTCGAGCGTTTTCCACGATTCCTGAGCTTTCCGAAGATCTGGCCGAATCACTGGTCTCCCAAGGCTTCTTCAGCTTTGAAGACCTGTCGGTCATCGAACCCGATCACCTGCAGGAACTCAGCGGTCTGCCTCCAGAAGAATGCGACAAGATCGTCGCCCAGGCCGAAGTTGAAGCGGAACGTGAAGAGCAGGAAGCCAAGGTTCGCAAGGCCGCTGACAAAGCGGAACGCGAAGCTGCCAACGGACGACCATCCGACAAGAAACCCACCACCAAGAAGCCAGCTGCTCCTGTAGAGGAAGCAGTGATCAGCGAAACTGCGGAAGCAGAGGCAACAGCTGAGCCACCTGCTGTTGCGGCGGCAGAAGCGGACTCGGAATCTGCTGGTGAACCAGAAACGACAGAAGGGTAAATGTAGACGACGGACAACACTCGGGCTGGGGGGCGGTTTCCAAGACCCAGACCACTGGCAGACTCGCAAGAGTCCGCCGAATCTCGGCAACTTAGTTTCGGGCAGCGAATGCCTGTTCCCGCCTCCGGCGGAAGCAGGTAGGCATGCTCCAGCGGTTCGATCGAATCGTTGACTCCTGATGCAGGCAGGAGTGATCTCAGACCACATCGCCCCCCTGCGGGCTGCAAAGTGATTGTCCGTCACGTCGACGAGGAGTATCGATTGAAGATCCGGATCTTCGCCCTGGCGAAAGAACTCGACCTCGATAGCAAAGACCTGATTCAGGCCTGCACCGAAGTCGGCCTGACCGTAAAGAGTTCCCCTCTGGCAAGTATTTCGCCAGAGGAGCGAGACATGGTTCTCGCACACATCAAGTCACGCAAAGCGGGCGGACCCGCCAAAGCTGCGAAAGCTGCAGAGGCCCCCGTCCTCTCCCGCGAGCCCGTTCCCGAACGGACGAAGCTGAAGCCCATCCGTACGCTCGGAACCCCGGTCGCCAAAACTGGGACACGACGCCCCGAGGACCAGGATGAACTTTCCTCGCCCGAGGAAGTCGCCGCTCCTGAGCCGACACTGGAACCGGTCGAAGCAGTGGCAGTTGCCCCTGAGCCTGCGCCCGCCCCCGAAATCAAGACGGCACCTGTTCTCGAGAAGAAGCCTGCCAAGGCCAAAGTCGAACCGGTCGCTCCCCCTCCGGTTGTCGAGGCTCCCGTCTCGGAGACTTCAGCCGAATCAGAAGACGATCCTGGAACGGCTGCAGCTCATGCCGTCCCAGAGAAGCCAGCTGCACCGGCCACTGCGGAAGCGCCTGCCGCTCCCGCCGCAGTACCTCCCGCATCGCGTTCTCGCATCACGCCGATGTCTCGCCCCGAGCAGCCATCTCCGCTGCGTGAGATGAAGCCCGTGGGATCTGTGCGTGACATGGCTCCTCGCGGAACAATGCCAGCCCGTACGGCCGAGCCACCGATTTCTCGCGATCGCGACAAAGGAGCCCGCCGCGGCCCGGCACTGCCGACAATGGCGATGCCCTCGTTCAAGGCGCCCTCTCCGACCAAGGCGGAAGGTCCGGTTCAAAAGCCCGACCTCAAGCTGACAGGCGAAATGCTCCGTGATTCCGGCAAGGGAAAAATTGCCGACATCATGCGGAAGAACAAGGAAGCTGGGACCAAGCGCAAGCCCGGTGATCCACTTCCCACGGCCGAGTCGGCCCGCGCCGGAAAGCTGCCCACCGGGGGCATGGAGGAAATTCGCGAAGCCCGCCGTCAGAAGCGGACGAAAACTCGCGGCTCCGACGAACTCGACGCGCAGGAGATCATTCGACAGAAGCGTAATCGCAAATCGATCAGCGCTGAGTTGAAGACCGAAGCCACCGTCACACTCCCCATCACCATGCGTGGCCTGAGCGAGTTGCTGGGCCGCCCTGTCAGCAAGCTGATGGGCTTGGCGATGAAGTCAGGAAAGATGGTTGCCATTAACGACTCGGTCGACGAAGAAATCGTCCTCGAGATCGGGATGGAATTCGGCATCGACATCAAGATCGTCCGCGAGGACGATGTCGAAACCGAACTCAAAGCCTGGCTCGATCGACCGAACGAAGACTTCGGCGTGCCGCTCATCGAACGCGCACCGATCGTCACGATCCTCGGTCACGTTGACCACGGCAAGACGACTCTGGTCGACACGATCCGCAAGAGCAACGTGGCAGCGGGCGAAGCCGGGGGTATCACCCAGCACATCGCTGCTTACCAGGTGGAACACCACGGCAAGAAGCTGACGTTCGTCGACACACCTGGTCACGCAGCCTTCAGCCAGATGCGTGCCCGCGGGGCCAACGTGACGGACATCGTCGTCCTGGTCGTGGCCGCTAACGACGGCGTGATGCCCCAGACGATCGAGTGCATTTCGCACGCACGAGCTGCCGGGGTTCCGATCGTCGTCGCTCTGAACAAGATTGACCTGCCCGGTATCAACGAGCAGAAAGTGCTCACCGAACTGTCCCAGCAAGGTCTTTACCCGACCGAATGGGGTGGCGACACAGAAGTGGTTCGCATCTCGGGCCTGACGGGCGACGGGGTCGACAACCTGCTCGAAACCCTGCTGCTGACTGCCGAACTCAACAACTACACTGCACCGGCTGACATTCCAGCCGATGGGGTGTGTCTGGAGTCGTTCCGCGACGAAGGTCGTGGTCCGATGGCCTGGTGTATGGTTCGCCGTGGTACGCTCAAGATCGGCGATACACTGCTTTGCGGTTCCGCCTATGGCCGCGTACGAGCCATGTACAACGATAAGGGTCAGGAAGTCCGCGAAGCGGGCCCATCGACTCCGGTGAAGGTGGCTGGCCTGAGCGATGTGCCCGGCACCGGTTATCACTTCTTCGCTGTCGATGATCTGGATCTTGCGGTCCAGGTCGCCGAAGAGCGAAAGCAGAAGGGCCGCTTCGACATGCTGTCGAGCCGTGGTGGTCCGAAAACACTGGAACAATACTTCGCCGAGAAGGAAGGCAATCTGCGTGAGCTACCCTTGGTCGTCAAGGCCGACACGCAGGGCTCGATCGAAGCGATCCGATTCGAACTCAACAAGTTCGATCACGCCGAGGTCAAGATCCGCATCCTTCACGAAGCTGTCGGCGGCGTGAACGAAAGCGATGTTTACCTCGCAGCTTCTTCGGGAGCGATTGTTGTCGCCTTCGGGGTCATCCCGGACGACAATGCCGTCGCCCTCGCCTCGAAGGAAGGGGTGGAGATACGCCGGTACTCGATCATCTACAACGTGGCGGACGACATCCGCAACGCACTCGAAGGCCTGCTGGCCCCCGAGGTCGTCTCGGTCCAGACCGGACGTGCGATTGTGCTGCGGACGTTCGTGATTTCGAAGGCCGGGGTGATCGCCGGTTGCCGCGTCCTGAGCGGTCTGATCGAGCGATCCAACCGGGTCAACGTGATCCGCGAGCAGAAAGTGCTCAACAGCTACAACATCGCTTCGTTGAAGCGGGAAAAGGAAGATGTCCGCGAAGTCCGCGATGGACTCGAATGCGGTATTCGCCTTGAAGGCTTCAACGATGTGAAGGAAGGCGACCTCCTGGAATGCTTCCGGATCGAAGAACGCAAGCGTACGCTCGACGAGTAACCAGACTGACCGAGTTGGTCTGATCACATTTCCAGTCACCAGGGTTTACCACTTCCACCACGATGAGTTCACGTCGCACAGCCAAGGTCGCAGAAGCAATTCGCCAGGTCGTCAGTACGGCGATCCTGTTTGAATTGCGCGATCCGCGTGTGCAGAACGTCACCGTACTCCGAGTGGAAACCCCGGTTGATCTGCGAACGTCGAAGATCTACGTCTCGGTACTCGGAGACGAGAAAACGCAACGTCTGACGATGAAGGGACTCACCGCCTCGTGCGGATTCCTGCAATCGAAGATCGCCAAGTTACTCGACCTCCGGTTCACACCGGTTCTCACGTTCATTCTCGATCAGGGAGTCAAGAAAAGCATCGAAACGAGCCGCCTGCTGAGGAAGCTCGACATCGAAGATGCCTCCCGGGCTCCCCACGAGTCTGTCGAATCGGAGGATCAGGAAACCGACCTGTCAGACAGCCTCGAACCCTCCACTCCGGATTTCGACTCAGAGGAGGAGCCTGATGACGAGACCGAGTAGTCAGCCATAGCCCTGTGCCTGACGAAGTCCTCGTCAGCTGTGCATCGCGTCGCGAAACGATGACACACGACGGCCCCTCAGTACGAATCACTCGCAACGACCCCGCAGCTCAGTTTGAGTTGCCAGCACGGAATCAGGCGGATGTCGAACGTCAAAAAGCTGAAGCCACACGACCGGCAAACCATCGTCCAGAACCTGATGACCGCTCTGAAAAAGCGGTACAAGTCAGCGGTGCCGAAGTATTCATATACTCTGCTTGAGTCGCTGATGTACGCGGCGATCCTCGAAGACGCATCAGAGACCGAGGCCAAGGAAGCCTATGACCGGCTTCTGAAGGCGTTTTACGACCTTAACGAGATCCGCGTCAGCTCGATCACCGAAATTGAGGAAGCACTGAATCCGCTTCCCAACCCCGGCTGGCCAGCTCTCCGCATCCGCGAAATCCTGCAACACACCTTTGAGAAGTACTACCGTTTCGACCTCGATGAGCTGAAACGTAAGCCCGTGGAACA
Organism: Planctomycetota bacterium; assembly: GCA_003669575.1. Lineage (GTDB taxonomy): Bacteria > Planctomycetota > Planctomycetia > Planctomycetales > Planctomycetaceae > TH-plancto1. The sequence continues at coordinate 17,246 of QWOR01000179.1, forward strand.
GGTCGAGAAGCAGATCTCGAAGTTCAAACATATCACCCCTTTCATGAAGCTGTTCCTGATCCAGAACTGCCTCGGGGCACATGCGGTTCCGATTGACGACAAGTCTCGCGACCTGCTCGCATTTCTCGGAGTGATCGAGCCCCAGGCGTCAATCGACGATGCTGCAGAAGACCTGAAGCACATTGTCCGCAAGGCAGACACTTCTCAGTTCTGTCACTTGGTCCGGGGGCTGGCCTGCGATCCCAAGTTCAAGGGTAAGTTGCGGCTGACCCCCAACCAGGCGCTGGGTGAAGGTCCTGACGCCACCACCGTGCTGCAGCGTCTGAACGATATCCTCAGCGGCAACATGCCCAAGACTCCTCCCGGGCCTTCCGCCAAGGCCAAAGCGGAATCGGAGAAGGAAGCCGCAGCCAAGTCTGCCGCCAAGAAGGGCGCAGCCGCTCCGACGAAGGTTGCCAAGCCGGCGGCTCCAGCAACCAAGACTACTTCTGCCAAGACTGTCGTCGCGACGGTCAAAAAGCCAGAGGAGAAGAAGTCGGCTACCGTTCGCACGGGGGCCACAAAGCCGAACGAAGTCGTTACCAAAAAGGTTTCCAAGCCACAGCCTCCTGCGAATAAGAGTTCGGCCCGCAAGAAGTAGTCGCAGGTTGACTGCTGCGTATGATTCACGAACAGATGTCGTCATGCCGGGCTTGTGTCTCGCAGCTTGATGACTCGACTATCCCCCATTTTGTGGTGAGACGGATTCGAGGATGTCCAAGGATTTCTTGCAGGGTGTCCGTGATCACTACGATGTGATCGTCATCGGAAGCGGCCTCGCCGGGCTGACCAGTGCGAACATCCTCGCGCGACAAGGACGCTCGGTCCTGCTCCTGGAACACCACTACCAGCTGGGTGGCATGGCCACCTGGTTCAAACGCAAGGGCGGGCACATCTTCGATATCTCCCTGCACGGTTTCCCCGTCGGGATGATCAAGAGCTGTCGCAAGTACTGGACGCAGGAGATCGCTGATTCGATCGTCCAGCTGAAGGGGGTTCGGTTTGAGAACCCCCAGTTTTCACTGCGTACCACGTTCGATCGCGAGGACTTTACCCGCATCCTGATCGAGAAATTCAATATCGCTCCCGAAACAGTCACCGCGTTCTTCGACACCGCGCGGCAGATGAACTTTTACGATGACCAAGGGACAACCACTCGCCAATTGTTCGAGCGGTTCTTCCCCGGTCGAACTGATGTGGTCCGGCTGCTGATGGAGCCGATCACCTACGCCAACGGCTCCACGCTCGATGACCCGGCGATCACCTA
>QWOR01000367.1 GCA_003669575.1 Planctomycetota bacterium
AGCGATGACAGCCCTTGGATGACTGCCATCAGTTCCATGCGGTTGTTCGTCGTGTCAAAACATGCCTGCCCATTTGAGATTTGATGGCTGGTCTCCCCGTCAATCGACAGGAAGCCCCATGCTCCAACTCTCCCACAGGACAGGCATGATCCGTCGCAGTACAAGAACACTTCGCGCCGCCTCGGCGCTAACTGCGAATAATTGCTGGTGGCGTTTGCCACACTGCTGCGGCGAGAAACTGCCGCTGGTTCAGAATGCTGACGGGCGGAGCCGTCAGCAGGCATTGTTTCCAGTCTACATCTTTCCACCACATCTCGTCGGGCTTGTAACCAATCCCGGTCATAGGCCGTAGACCATAGATAAGCCACCTCTTGAGATGTGGGGATCTCCTGGAAACCACACTGTAATGCGAGACGTGAGATCTCCCGATAAACATCAGACACCTTCGACTCCCGATAGGTGGCTCCCTGCTGGCTGATCCATCCTCTGATGATGTCATTGGCAGCAAGGGTGGGAATCGGGGATTCCCATGCCAGGTTCAGGTTGTCTTCGAGTTTGTCCCACGACTTCTGGCTGATACTGGTTTGAAGTCCCGAATCATTTCTGTGGATCTGATATCCCAGCCAATCAACAGATTGGCCGGTTGCCAGATCACGGATAGATGATCGGGGTCTTCCCTTCAGAGGCATTCCAATACTGACCGTCCTCTGTTGGAGGGCGCTGTACAGAGATTGGACCTCGTCTGGTTCTGCCAGGATCAGTAGATCGTCTGCCACACGCAGCAAAGGATTCCTGGGGTAGGTCTGTTGCCACCAGCGGTCAAGTGTCCCATGGAGGTACACATTGAGCAGTGCCGGTGACAGTGGTCCACCTTGGCGGAGTCCTCTGCCGGAGGGGTTAAAGGCGATCCGACTGATAAAGTCACAGATCTCGTCGGATGGGATCATCCTGCGGAGTGCCTGTGACAGTCTGCCTGTGGGGACATTCTCGAAAGCGTCTCGAAGATCCTCGCTGATCCACGACCATTGGTTGTGGTTCAGTGCCCAATGCTCAGCCGTTGCCAGAGCGAACTCGCGAGAGTAGCCCGGGTTCCGGAAGCCCATTGAGTGGTCACCGAATTGTGCCTCCAGGATGGGATTGATCACTTGAAGGACTGCCCGTTCCACACAGCGATCCTCGAAGTTCTGAATACGAATCGGGCGTTGGCCTCGGCCTCTGCCTTTATCAATCCAGACTATTCTTGGTTCGCTGGGGCGGTACTGCCCCTCACTGATCAATTCACCGAGTGCTCGGGCGAGTTCCCACCGGGAACGGCTGTCTAGATCGCTTGGTTTGAGGCCATTCGGTCCAGCAGTTTGCCCCCGAGATGCACAATGTTCGATGGCAGTTTTGACGTTTCGGGTATCTGCGGCTCGCATCTGCAGCTGATTGGCAAACTCCTGGAGTTCACGTCTGCTGCTGCGTGCTGCCTGCTTGGCTTCACATTCATGTCGGCGCAGGAACTCTCCGGCAGTACCGTCGTGACGGTCTGCTGGCACCTGGCGGGCATGAACACTGACGATTCCCATTGAGGGCGATCGCCAGCCGGGCCGGTTGTAAATTGGTCATTCTCCTTTCTTACTAGGGTCAAACAGAGGAACGATTCGACCGACGAGGTCGACGCGAAGTGTTTCGATGAGAACCAGGGTGCTTCGAGGCAATTTGCTGTGCGAGCAGACGTTCCTGGTGAACGAGGTCATGGCCGAGAATGCGACAATTGCGGGAACGATAGAATTTCAACCGCTCCTGAGTATCTTCCGCATGCTGACCATTCCCGTGGTCCCAGAAGTCGACAAAGAGGCTCGGTATCGGAAGACGATCAAAGTACTGGGGAATGAATGGCCTGGCTCCACCACTCGCCCAAATGAGTATCCGACAGCTGAAGCTGTGCAGCTCATTAGCCGCCACAGCCGTTACGATGGTGTTGCGGGGGACACCCCACGTTTCAGCAGAACGTCTCTCACTACTCGTCAAGCAATCGCTTGGACGTCCATCGTACAGACGCCAACTCGGTAACAGACGTTGGAGCTGCTCCCCATGCTCGACGGAATCGACCATGACGATGACACCTGGGTCAGAACCAAGTGTAGGCAGCCCCTCGGTGCATAGCCGATTCAATTCAAGATTCCTGTCGTTCGATACATCGCAAGTGGACAGTGCCGTTGCCAACTCAGCGATGGCTCGGTTCCGATGCTCGTCACTTCTCAGGCTTATGCGACGTTCACGAGGACACTCCTGTTCTGAAAATCCTGGAGAGGAATGAGTCGCGAATGCGACGCTCAGATCTCCCCGTGCAAGCTGACGATCTTTTGAATCACGGTAGATCGCTTCACCTGCCAGAATGTCGAACAACAGCTCGTCTGTCTTCGATCTTGGTCGCCTGGGGTCAACCAATGCGAACACTCTGCGGAAACGGTATTCTTTGCGGATGGGCCTATTCGTCTCTTGAATCCCGTCGAAAGCATCAGCGAATATCAAAACGTGCCAATCATGAGGATCGCTTCGATCCAAGCTGCCGAACGTACAACAGACGACTCGGCGCGAGTAAGACCAATTGTGCCCGTGGACTGCCTCGACCTCAGGTCCGAGATGAGGCCGCAGGTTCTCCGCCAACGTGCGAGCCGCTTCGATTGTTCTGCAGGCTACAAGGAACTTCGTCTGGGGAGAAAGCTGGCACATTGTCGCAATCATCTCTGATTGCCGTCGACCAGTTCCCACCTCGATGATTCCCTCCCTGTGGGAACGTAGCCTGGTTGCCAATCCAGGAAATCGCTCTTCCGCGTGTTCGACACGACTCGCATTGCTCAAGTCAAAGTGGGTGTCAGGAGCACGGCGATCCATGATCATCACAGCGTATCCACGTTGTTCTAAACACCGTTTCACGCGTGGCACACAGCCATGAGGGATCGACAGTTGGCCATCTTTAATTGAATAGACAGGCACTGTCATGCCCACTCGCGATACTTGATCACTGCCTTTTCGCCGAAACGTCAACTCCTGATATGTGAGAATCGGTCGCAACACGTCTTCGCAGGCAGGCTGAACAGTGGCCATCCCTGTGGGGAGTACAGTGATCGTGATCTGTTTTGTAACGCCGGCATCAGGTCTTGTGATTGCGAGATTGTCAGAGCTAAGTGACGCGGAATCTGTTCGAGCAATTGCTGTTGCCCGCTCCACGAAGTCATTATCAGGCATGGTCACTGCTACTCCAGATTCCCATGAAGCAATCAACAGGAATCGTTGCACGATGAGCTTGTGCGAATGTCGATGAGAGCATTGATCACCATCACTGGTGAGTTCATGCTCTCGATAGGTATGGAGTAACTATCATCCTGTTAGTTAACGAACGAATACTACGCGCGATAGTGTGCATAAGTCAAATCGAGAGAAAGCGTTCATCGATCGAGTCATGGATGAAACACTCTGAATTGGCCCCAGACAGTCCATTGAAATCCGCACCCTTCAGCGCGGTGAGACCTTGCTCTGAAGCCGAAAGTGGCCCATTTTGATTGGATGACGGCGACCAGAAAAACTGACATCGCCTTAATTCGGGCGAAAAATGCGCCATATATAATGTTGCTCTCGCGTTAGCTCGCGGGAGTCGGGTTTCAGGGCCATTTTACGCCTGGCGTCGACTGATTTCTTCGATGCAGGCTGAGGTCGGTTGCTATTTACCGCTGCGTGTCGGATCGGTGGTCGATTCGGCAGGACTTGTTTTCACTGGGAGGGAGGTGTGTTGTGTCGCATGTGGTGCAGGTGCAGACGGAGGTGCGGGATGTGGTGGCGATTCGGGGGGCTTGTGGGCGGCTGGGGTTGGTGGAGCCGGTGTATGGCGAGGTGAAGCTGTTCAGCAGCACGGCGGTGGGCTGGGCGGTGAGGTTACCGGGGTGGAGGTACCCGGTGGTGTGTGATGTCACGACCGCGAAAGTGGCTTACGACAACTTCGAGGGACGCTGGGGCGAGCAGAAGCAGCTGGATGCATTCTTGCAGAATTATGCGGTGGAGAAAGCACGGATTGAGGCGCGGCGGGCCGGGCATACGGTGACGGAGCAGCCGCTGGCGGATGGATCGATCAAGCTCACGATTCAGATGGGAGGTGCGTATTGAGCCAGACGATTGAGGTGGTCGTCGCTCCGAATGGGGAGACGCGAGTGGAGACGAAGGGGTTCTCGGGGGCCAGCTGCCGCGCGGCGAGTGAGTTCATTGAGCGGGCGTTGGGGACTTCGACAGGTGAGCGGCTGAAACCAGAGTTCTACCAGACGACTCGGACGCAGCAGCATCTGCAGGAGGGATCATGACGACTCCGCGGCGGAGAGTGCTTCGGCCTGTCCGGCCGGACGTAGGTGATGGTGCACGAGAACGGAAACTCGCTGATCGCCGAACGCGGCTGGCGACAGAAAGACAGAGTCTTGACCGCTGGATGTCGCGACTCAAGCGAGCTTTTCATGCGGTGGAGAAGCAACAGATCAAAGTCGCTCGATTGGAGCGAGCCATCGAACAGCTGGCGAAGAAGTGACCACGTGACATACCGTCGAGTCTGAGCCATAACGGGCTCATCGACGATTCATGACATCAACTAGGAGAATCTATGGCATTGAACGAACAACTTTCGGAATACATCCGGGCCTGTTTCACCGGGATCTGGATTGAAAGCCACGAACAGCAGGATGCACTGACGGAGATCGCAAAGCTGTGTCAGCAGGAAGGCTGGCAGCTGGCGACGTGGAATATTGAACAGGGACTGCGGGTCTCGGGGGCAGCGGTCGACAGCAGCGGCGGTGATCCGCTGGCGGCAATTCGGGCGGTCAGTTCGCTGGCGGCCCCCGAGGGAACTGCTGTGATGGTGCTGCAGAACTTCCACAGGTTCTTATCGTCCGCGGAGATCGTGCAGGCCCTGTCGCAACAGATCATCACCGGCAAGCAGAACCGCACGATCATGGTGGTGCTGGCCCCGGTGGTTCAGCTGCCGATTGAGTTGGAGAAGCTGTTCGTGGTGATTGACCATGAGCTCCCCGATCGTGAGCAGATGGCGGAGATTGCGAGTGGGATCGCGACGGAAGAGGAAGAGCTGCCATCGGGAGCGGAACTCGAAACTGTCCTTGATGCAGCTGCGGGACTCACCCGACTAGAGGCCGAGAACGCCTTTAGCCTTTCGCTGGTCCGACATGGGCGGGTGACCAGTGAAGCGGTGTGGGAACTCAAGTCTGGCATGCTGAAGAAGTCGGGCCTGCTGGAGCTGCATCGCGGGGGCGAGGACTTCAGCCGCCTGGGCGGGCTCGCGTCGCTGAAGACGTTCAGTAAGCGGGCGCTGCTGCACCCGGGTCGCGGCAATCGACTCAAGAGACCACGGGGCGTGTTGCTCCTCTCGCCACCGGGCTGTGGCAAATCGCAGTTCTCCAAGAGCCTGGGGCAGGAGGTCGGCCGGCCGGTGCTCAAGCTCGATGTCGGCAGCCTGATGGGCTCGCTGGTTGGGGAGTCGGAGCAGCGAACGCGGCAAGCTCTGCGAATCATCGATGCCATGGCTCCGTGCGTGGCGATGATCGACGAAGTGGAGAAGGCGTTCGCGGGCGTCGGCGGAAGCGGTGATTCGGGGGTGACATCGCGGATGTTCGGGACGTTTCTGTCCTGGCTCAATGACCATGAGTCAGATGTGTTCGTCGTGTGTACCGCGAACGATGTCTCGAAACTGCCACCGGAGTTTGGTCGGTCGGAACGGTTCGATGGGATCTTCTTTCTCGACCTGCCCAGTGACGAAGAGAAGGCACTGATCTGGTCGATCTACCTCGACTTGTATGAGATCAATCACGATCAGAGGATGCCGGAAGACACCGACTGGACTGGCGCCGAGATCAAGGCCTGCTGCCGGTTGTCCGCGCTGCTTGATGTGCCACTGGTTCAGGCCGCTCAAAATGTTGTGCCGGTGGCGGTCACCGCTGCTGAGAGCGTCGAACGGCTGCGGACCTGGGCCAGTGGTCGTTGCCTCTCGGCACAGCAGCCGGGGCTCTATCAGCACATTCCGTCGAAGGCGGGATCACGCCGCAAGATTCCCCGTGATTCCTCGCTGAACTGAGTATTTTCACTGAAAGGAGGTCATTTGCTGACACCCCATGATTTGGCTGTCCTGCGGGCGGCTGTCACTTACTTTGAAGAAGAACTGGGGCCGCATGGGGTCAAAGCCATGCGGCCCTATTTTGTGGATCTGGTACCGGAGACATGGTCCACCCGCGATCTCGCTCATCTGCGTGAGTTCCTGAGAACCTGCCAGCTACGATATGTCGCGTGTGACCAGGCTTCCCTTGAGTTGGTCGATACCAAGTTGTACGAAACCGTGAGCAAACTACAGGCTCTTTTCGGTTCCCAGGACTGTCGTGTGGCGCCAGTCCTGATCAACCCAGTGGCCTGAACTTCTCAATCACAACCCTTCCATCAACTCAGCCAGGGTGATCTCCAGAGTCTGTGCGATGGATTCAATGTTCCGCAGGGCCACGTTGCGTTCGCCGCGCTCGATACCGCCGATATAGGTCCGGTCGAGTCCGCAGGCAGCTGCAAAACCCTCTTGGGAATAGCCTTGCTCCTTCCGCAATTCGCGGGGTCGCAGCCCAAACCGCTCCAGTATGTCGGCTCGCTTTCCCATGCCGAGTATTGGAGTGTTGACAATAAGTATCACTCCACGGACTATGAGTATCATTCCGTCTGGAGCACGACTGTCTGCAGCGGTTCAGTGACGTGTTCCGATCTCAGCCCGAAAACTGTGATTTCGCATCTACTGATTTCATTCGCAACCTACTCGTTGGCCGTCAAAGCCTTTCACCCACTCGGTGGATAGTGATGGCGTCCTCACTCTTCACAATCGCAACACGGAGATGCAATGAATACCAGCTCATCATCAGCAGAAGGAGATGAGGCCAACAACAGATCTCCGTGGAATGGATTTGTCATGGGGTCTTCATGTGTTTGATGGTGAGGCATGTATCCAACAATTACCAATCCTGGATTGATGGTGGGCCTCCCGCAAAAGTTCCCGTTCTTTCCGTTGTGGATCGGTCTCATGCGACATTGGCCTATTGGCGCACAGCGGTCGAGAATCTGCACGAGATTCGATTCCAAGTACCTACCAGTGAACTGCCATCTGAGCAAGTCTTTGCGGAGATGCTCAGTCGTCTCAAGACGCTGACGGATCAGGCCAAAGTGGCTCCTTGGGACCAAGTGGATCGAGACTTGGTGAGCATGGCGATTTGCCACTTTTTAATCGATGACAGATTGTTTCAGCTCAAGACTGAGAGAGATGAATGGATGAAGCAGCATCCAGCTTCCACCGCAAATGCGAGTTCATCTAAAGAGGCTTCGGCACAATGGCAGAGCTTTGTCGCGGCTGTCCAGGCGGATGCTGAGTTGCTGGACAAGTTGCCGCAAGGTCCGGAACGAAAGACTTTGGAGGCCGCACTGGAGTTTGAGCAGCAGAGACTGGATCAGTTTCACGAGATCGAATCGATGCAATCCGTCCTCCAAAAACGTTATCCAGGTCTCACATTCCCGTTACCGGAAATTAGCCAGTAGGAATTCACCATGGGCTGAAAATGCCCGTTCATCGTCGCCAGGCCCGACAGAACGCAGAACTGGTGGAACCAGCATACGGCCTCGTCGGCCGGGCACAGCAATTCAGTTCCCACAGTCCCTCTCCATCGCTGCGGGGGACTGTCAAACATAGAAAGAGGTTTCGATGAACGAAGAAATGACACCGCAAAACGCCCCTGCCATGCCGGGGCAAGCAGTCCGACATTGGCCGTGGGGACAAGTGACAGTGTTCCTGCTTGGATTCAGTTTGTGCCTGCATGTCGATCGAGCGGCAATTGATATTATCGAAATGGCTGTCGTCTGGGTCATCGAGAAGCTGGCATGGCTTCAATCGCCTTTTATGCTGGGGGCAATCGTATGCGCCGTGCCCACCGTGGCGATGTGGAGACGCGCTGCTCGAGACGGATCCTCGACACTGCATGTGCCTTGGCTCAGGAAGGCGAACATCGTTGTCTGGTCCGTATTCTTTCTTTCGATGTTGTTGTCGATGCTCATCCCTGCCTTCGTCAGTGCATACATGGCGGCTCAGAGATCGCATTCGCAGGCGTTGGCTTCCGAGCCCTGGAGCGTGCATTCATTTGTGAATGATTCATTTCAGCTCTCCACGCCATCGAATTGGGAATTGGCACCAGACCCCTCGCTGGCGAGTGTGGGCATACGACTCACCGATCCGCTGAATGATTCGCATCTGGTGTCCAGCTTTATCCCTAAGCAGGACCTGGCCGACACATCGCTGGATGCCTTTCGTCAGCACATTGTCCAGACTCTTCAACAAAGTATCAGCGATCTCTCAATCGAGAAAAGTCATTCTTCTCAGATCGATGGTCATCCGGCGGTTTTCGAGAGGATGACTGGAGCTTTCGATGGAGTGAACATCGTGCTCCTCTCTTGCATGGTGGAGTACCCGGACCGCTGGGTGGAGGTGCGACTCGGCACGACTCGCAGCAGATTCCCGGAAAACGAAGCAATGTTCGAGAAGATCGCGGCCACGCTTCAACAGAAGCGATGATGTGGCGGAGGTGGTTCACCACTTGGCCTCTGGAAAGAGGCGGGAGTCGCAATCCACAACGATTGCAACGGCCTGGAAGTGTGAGGATCGCTGAGAGAGTCGATTCTTATTCAGGCCATTAGGAACAACGACACATGGCATCACTGCCGCTCAGTCCTGCGTGGGGACTGAGCGGTGTTTTCGTTTTCACACACCCCCTTTTATTGAAAGGACAGCATGAGCAGCACACTTGTGGATGCCCCCACCCGTGGGGCAACAAGTCCATCGACCGCGTCGCAGCGGTTACGGGACACCATGGCGGCGGCGAGGCTCAGTTTTACCTGGCTGGGCGTGCGGAAGTCGCTGACGGTGGAGCAGAAGAACCAGGCGGCGGATTCATTCGGAGCTGAGGGGAAGTTTCTCTCGGCGGGCAAGAAGCTGCTGGATACGTCGCACCCGGCGTTCAAGGCGGTGACCGCCATCAAGGGACGCTGCCTGAGTTACTGGCGGGCGGTGTCGCTGCCGTATCCGGAGCCGGGAATTCGTTTGATCCGCCAGCAGGGGATCAATGAATTCGACAACCAGATGGCGTCCTTCCGGGAGGAACTCCTTGAGGCAGTCGACGAACTCGATCGGCGGTATACGGAGCTGCGGTCGGCCGCACGGCGACGCTTGGGAGATTTGTTTGACGCGAGCGACTACCCGGTTTCTCTGATCGGGCTCTTCGGCATCGAGCATGAATACCCGTCGGTCGAGCCGCCCAGCTATCTGCGGCAGCTCAACCCCGAGTTGTACGAGCAGGAATGCCAGCGGATGCAGGTACGCTTTGATGAGGCGGTCCAACTGGCCGAGGCTGCGTTCACCGAGGAGATCGCCAAGCTGGTGGAGCATCTCAGCGAGCGGCTCAATGGCGAAGTCGACGGGAAGGCCAAGGTGTTCCGTGACACCGCGGTGACCAACCTGACAGAGTTCTTCGAGCGGTTCCGCTCGTTGAACGTTCGGTCAAACGAGCAGCTGGACGACCTCGTCCAGCGGGCTCAGAACGTTCTCCAAGGCGTTGAACCGCAACAGTTGCGGGACAACTCGTCCCTGCGGCAACGCCTCGTCACACAGCTGGCGAGCGTGCAATCTTCGCTCGATGGCCTGATGGTCGATCGTCCCCGCCGCAACATCCTCCGGAAACCGCGTTAGGAGCAGTCATGGAACTGCTGATCTCGCCTGCGGGGCTGACTCGCTGCGTCTATGGTGAGGAGATCGATCTCACCCAGCTGGGCTCTGTGACCATCCGACGCGGCTCGCATGTGGAGCCGACGGACGATGGTCAATGGATGGTCGATCTGTCGCCGGTCGATGGCCCCCGGCTCGGACCGTTCGCGGTTCGGTCGGTCGCTCTGACCGAGGAACTGGCCTGGTTGAGCCAGAATTGGCTCATACCCGGTCGCCACTCGGATGGTTAATGCATTCGGCCTGACGGGCGTTCCCGACGGCTCTCAAACTTACGACCGCTCCTGATGGCGCGGTCGTTTTCATTTCCCCTCCCCATTTTGGAGAACGGCCATGACTCGACGTGATCTGGAATCTGCAGTGGCAGCGGCTACCGGTGAAGACGTGCGTGAAATCCGCCGCCGTGGGTTCAGTGTCCTGAATCTGCGGCAACGTGACTTCGACCCCGAACCTGACAACCAGCTGCCCCAGGCCATCGACTGGGACCGAGTTGACCAGCAGCGCAGCCACTCGTTCTTTGAACAGGTGTTCGGTCCACTCCAACCGGCGGTGTAGGAGATGAACCACGGAGGCACGGAGACACGGAGTGAAGAGATAGGAGATCGCTGTCTGCAGCCATCTCCCATCTCGCTCCTGTCTTTCCGGCTTTCAATCCGCTCCCACTCACCCGATCTCTTCAAGTCACCACTCAGCATGTTGCTCGCGGCAGGTAACTCTCCGTGCCTCTGTGCCTCCGTGGTTATTTTCCCTCCCTCCAACAGAAAGCTCCCGAACCATGAAAGTGCTTTTCATCAACAACGACGGCGGCGGATTCGCTGACCACATCGAGATCCCCGACGGTACGACCGTCGAGCAGCTGTTTCAGCAACGCGTGCCGCACGGCAAACCGGCGGACTACCTGATCCGGGTCAACCGCCAGCCGACATCGCGTGACGCGGTGTTGCAGCCCGGTGACCGGATCTCCATCACCCCCACCAAGATCGAAGGGGCGGTGTCTTCGCTGCCCCGGAAAGGAATCGTATGGGAGCCCGTGCACGGCTCAATTCGTTGTATGCGTTGTCCGGTCTCGTGACCGCTGCGGTGTTCGGCGCCGCCATGGGCTCGTGGAAGGTGTTCTTCCTCGTGGCCTTGATCACGATCGGTCTGATGTTCAGCGACTCGCGGATTCGGATGTTCCCGGTTCGACGGCTGAGGCATATCAACCGTTGGAAGTCGCGACGCCGGCACCGCTGATCTTGAACCCGGAGCCCGCTGCCCCCATGGCAGCGGGCTCTTTTCATGGGCGCAGAAAGGAACACCACATCATGTGTCACTCACCCCCGTCGCGGCTGTGTCTGCGTGCAGCGATGGTTCTCCAGCAACATTACCTGCGATCTCAGCGGTCGGTCTCTCTGCCGACTCTGCCGTCACTCGATGCGATCCGTAAGCACCGAGACCGGCTGATCTGGGCCAGACAGCGCCAGTTGCCCGTGGCTGCTCAGTATTGCAGCGAGGCTCTCCAGCACTGCCTACGTTCCGCGACACATCAGCTGAACGAACAGTTTGAACAGCTGCGGAAGCCCATGCGACAGGCTCCCTCACTGGCTCAGCTCTACGCCGAGATCGCGTCCTTGGAAGACGAGTTCGAACGGGTGGAGATTGACCTGCGGAACCGGCAGCTGGCCGTCACCACCGAACGCATCGAGCTCGAAGAAATTGATCTCGGCCCGTTTGAGATCCGGCTCCAGCTGAATCGATTGAACGAGTCTTCGCCGTACACGGTGACCGCTCTCGACTCCCACGAAAGCTCGTCGGGTCACCCGCACCCGCATGTGAGCGGCACGTCACTCTGCGAAGGGGACGGTCACCAGGCCATCGCTGCGGCATTGGAGACCGGGCTGATTGGCGAGTTCTTCGTTCTCGTGCGTCAAATCCTGAGAACCTACAACGAAGCTTCAGCCTATCGAAAGCTCGATGAGTGGCACGGCGTTGACTGTGCCGCCTGCGACGACACCGTGTCGTCCGAAGATGCCTATTGCTGTGACAGCTGCCACAGCTCGCTCTGCAGTGATTGCGAGTATCGCTGCGAGACCTGTCACAGCTCGACGTGTTACGACTGCTCACAGTCCTGCGAAGGCTGCGACGACCGGTTCTGTCGCACCTGTACCGAACCATGTGCCGACTGTAGGGAGCGGTTCTGCGAGAACTGCCTCACTGCGGGGCGTTGTACTTCCTGTTACGAATCAGATGAGGAGCCCCTGGATGTCCCTGAGGAAGAAGCGTTTGAACATGCTGCCATCGAAGCCGAGACGCCCGAAGCTGCGGTTCACACCGACTGCATGGGCGAAGTTGCTGTATCTGCGTGATCTTGGGCCGACCGAAGTCGGGGCATTTGGGGTTACGCGTCCGGATGATCTGATGCTCGTAGACGAGATCCAACTGGTTCATCAGCGCTGTACCGAAACGTTTGTGGCCTTCGATGATGTCGCGGTCGCTGAGCACTTCGAGACGCAGGCAGATCTTGGTCGCCGCCCTGAGCAGTGTGGCCGGATCTGGATCCACACGCATCCCGGAAACTCTCCACACCCCAGTCGCGTCGATGTGCAAACGTTCCATCGAGTGTTCGGCCAATGCGATTGGGCGGTGATGTTCATCATCGCTCGCGGCGGGCAAACCTACGCCGAACTCACATGGCGATATGGCAGCCCCGCGTCGATCCAGCTCGGAGTGGACGTGGACTACTCCCAGCTATTCATGGGTAGCGACCACGATCTGTGGGAGCACGAGTATCACACCCGTGTCGAAACGCACCCACAATTTGATCCACAGCTGATGGATTACGAAGACGACTGGTTACGCGTCAGCCCGCTGGGGACTGACACCGACAGAGAGTCGGCTGGATATCGTCGGCCTCGCGAACTGCCTATCCACCGCGAGCCCACGGAACCAGCTCCGTTCTAAAGGTTCTCAGCTGTGTCGAATTCCACGTGAACACAGCTCCTCTTCGAACCTGTGTTGGATGTGAATGCCGGGCAACGCCCCTTAGTCCTTACTGGCTCCCAATGTCTCTGCGAAAAACGAATTGCCAACTTCTGAACTTCCTGAAACAACCCACACGATCAATGAATCAGAACACATTCCACCCCTTCCACGAAAGGCCCCCGCATGTCCCGCTTCCAACGCCAGCTGGACCTCGTCCCGCTCGACAAGCTGCAATCACTCACGACCACCGTCATCGGCGTCGGTGCCATCGGCCGCCAGGTCGCTCTCCAACTCGCCGCCCTCGGTGCCAGCCAGATCCAGCTGATCGACTTCGACCGCGTAGAACCGACCAACATCACCACCCAAGGCTACCTGCAGCGTGACCTCGGTCAACTCAAAGTCGAAGCCACAGCCATGCAGATCCACGAGATCGATCCGATCATCACCGTTAGTCCCATCGCTGACCGCTGGCGTCCTGAACAGGAAACCGGCGAAGCCGTGTTCTGTTGCGTCGACACCATCTCATCCCGTACGGCCATCTGGCGCTCGCTCCAAAATCGTTGCCAGTTCTGGAGCGATGGCCGCATGCGAGGCGAGACCGTACGCGTGTTGACTGCAACTGATGTGGCGTCTCGCGAACACTATGCCGAACAGCTGTTTCCACAGTCAGAAGCTCAAGCCGGTAGTTGCACCGCAAGAAGCACACTCTATATCGCATCCATTGCAGCTGGCCTCCTTATCCATCAAATGGTCCGCTGGATTTGGGGACGCACTGTCGACCTAGACCAGATTTTGAACTTGCTGGCAACGGAGCTGACAGTAGTTCCCACCGAGAGGAACTGAGCCCTTCGATATGAAGATCCTGGCCTCACCTGACAAGGATTTTGCAGAGAGAAAGTCGAAAAGCCTCGGAAATCCCACCATGCGACTGTCATGTGATCAACGACTAGTAACTTCGCCTGCATCTAGTTCTTGATCACGCGGCGATTGAACTTGTCGTTCGATTACATTCGCGTGAAAAAAGCAAGGAGCATGACGTGTTAGCAAATATTCCGACTGCGGGCGCTGCGAATCCAGAACTCGCCCAAAAGATTACCGATTGGTGGCAAGATGCGGCCCGCGAGAGTGGGTTCAACCTGGAAGGTTTTGATCACCATGCATCACTTAGCAATCGAATCGCCTGGGCTCTGCAAGCTGGATTACTGATCGCAACTGGCTACTTGCGACACAGTACCAAGCTTCAGCACTCGACCGAAGATCAGGCAAGAGAGATTGTTGTGTGGGGCGCTCGGAACCGTATGTATGTACCACCAGAGTTAGTCTCCATGGATAAGGCAGTCACAGGCAAGTCTCTCCGCCGAGATGGCCTGGAACGCATGAAGTCGATTCTCAGCTCACGACTCGCTACGGTGCTGTTGGTCTACAAAGTGAGTCGATTGTTCCGCCAAGCGTATAGAGGGCTTGAACTCTTCCAAGGAGAGGTCGTTGAAGCGGGACTTCGCGCTGTCAGTGTGTCCCAAGGCATTGACACGGATGACAAAAAGGGATGGAAACTTAAAATCAGTGTTCATGGTCTCCTCGACGACATGCTGATCGATGCGATTGCCGATCACGTTCGCATCGGGCAAGTAGGACTGTTTCAGAATGGCTATACGACTGGGGCCATCGGTGTTGGTTATCGACGAAAGGAGATACCAAACGCACCGTTAACCAATCGAGGACTGCCACGTACAGCTCCGGAGGTGGATCCAGAGGTTGCCAAGCTCATCCAGAAGCATGCATGTCTACTCTTGGATGGCATGTCGCTCAAGGACGGCTTGCGTCGATGGATCGCAGAGGGCGGCCCTTGTGATCCGCGCTCGCCATCGAGACATATGACGTACAGTAGCTATCGTCGCCTCTGGTCGAACATACGATTCACAGGACGCTGGGAATTTGGTCGAAAGCGGAACGAATTCTCAACCAAACGCAACTATGTTCGACAGATCGAACAGCCGGATAGTGAAGTCGTTAGCGTCCATGTTGAGGATCTCCGAATACTCGACGACGAGACTTTCCAGGCCCTGCAATCGATGCTTACGGGATTGAAAAGTGGTCCGCGCGGCCCTCGAAAGATTAAGCCGAAGCAACTGTGGGACATCACCACGGACCTGTTCTATTGCGCTCACTGTAGTCAACCAGACAATCTTGTTCGCTACTACCATGCAGGCGCAAATGGCATGGGAATGCAGTGCAAGAATGGGGATCAGTGTCCCTGTCGGTCAGCTGTTCGTCGTGAGGATGCAGTGCGTTCAGTCTGTTGCGAATTGGCTGGTCTGATACGCCGCGATACGGAACTTACCGAGCAAGTGATTTGCCGGAGCTGTGAATTGGATAGTGTGGGTGACGACAGTCTCCGCACGGAGATCGCCTCACTTGAGAGTTCAGTTGCAGCGATCAATCGAAAGATTGAGGACTTGTTCGAACTTGCCGGAATGGGATCCGACGATGACCGCAAGGATGTTCGAGCGAGAATCCGATCCGCCCAGTCTCAGCGTCGAGGAAATCAGACTCAATTGGCAAGTCTGAAGAAGGTCCTAGACCGAACGACCTCAACAATTACGCCGGATGCTGTGCGAGCGATTCTGGCGGAGATGTCCACTTTGCTCTCGAATGCCGCAACAGGCCAGTTAGGTGAGGAATCCGTGTACAAAGCACTGGCGATCATGAAAAGCCTGACCGGCGGTCAGATTATGGTCCAAGTCGATCGCCGTGAAGGTCGCAAACAAACGAATGTGCGTGGTGTGTTTCGTACTCATCTGGTTCGCGCGGTCAAAGAGCAAGCTGACATGCCTGACGCGACTCCCTCAGAGGGCGAGGAGGTGACGGTGTGGTTGCGTGAACCGCCCCTTATCGATGCCTTGGCCGACCGAGTTCATCACCTCATCGACATCGAGAGACTCAGTCACCGCGACACAGCCAAGAGGCTGTGCCTGGAGGGTCATAAAGTCAATTCCGGAAATGTGTGGTACAGCTACAGGCGATACTACGAGATGCAGGGGCAGACTCCGCCAAAGGTACCCTACAACAATGGTCACCGAAGAAAGTCTGGTTGATCCCTGACTTCAACCATCTACACCCTTTCCCTGGGCTCCGTCTTCTGGACGGAGCCTTTTTTTGCGCCAGCTATTCTTGGCTGTCGATCCACACTGAACTTCTGGAGTACCACTATGCGACAATTGCCGTCCGTACGGCACAGATCGACAATGGACGCCCCTGTCCCTGGTGTCGACAGTAAAATCTGCGAATTTGAACGGCTCATTGAGGATCTTGCTTTCCTGGTCGTTCGCCAGCACAGGCACAATCAGACGATGAGATCCCGTAAAAGTGACACCTCAGAGAGGGCTCAGGGCGATTACCTCAGCTGAGGCCTTAGTCAGGAATGAAGTAAGCTCTCAAGTTCAGCCAGAGAAACACCATGGAAAACGCCACCGTTCTCAACCGGGCTGAAACAACGGGCTCCCACTCAAGCCGAACCTCTTACACCAGTCTGGGCCGCCGAGCAGGCGGCCCAGACTGGTTTGCTCTTTAGCTATCAGGCGACAGTTCCGCCCGTTTGACGACTTTCACCAGGGAAAAGAGTCCAAGGGCGTTCTAAACCAACGCCAATCACATCGCCGTAAGACTAAATTCAAAAATGACTTGCGTCACATTTCCTTGGAAGTTGAAAATCATCTCGTTGTATCCTCAACTACACGAAATTCAACCTTCATGTGAACTACGTCGCCACAATCAGAATCTCGACGTGATCCATTACGAACTCCTTTTTGGTTCACTTGAAAGCTGCACGATTCCGGAGTTTGTTGCAAGTGCTGACATCGTCCTCATCGATCAGAACATCTATTCATTGTCAAAGAAATGAATCCGGTTGGCCGGTACATTGAAGCGTTGGGTACCTCTCCCGGCAGAGACGAAAGCGTCATATAGCTCTAAAGGGAAGTGAGGGATCTGACGCATCAAACGACTCTTCTTCTTTGTGACGACATTCTCAGCTGCGTGTTCTCCGAAGGAGTATCGATCAATGGGTTTGTTCTGCAGAGCCAGCTCGCAGGCGATGTTAAGGAAGTTCCACGATACGTTATTCTTGACCCAGTCGGCTTCAACGCGATCCCCCTTCCAGTAGACCGTTCGACTTGCTCGTACGATTACCAGATCTCCACGGTGGATTGCTTCATCCATCGCATCTTCCGGTGATCGAGGCAAATCTCCCCCCTCACGTAACAACCAATCGACATCAGAAGAGCTGAGAAACCCGACCTTTTCTCCAATATCGATGACAGCTCGCTGGTCACTGACCTGATGTATGTGCTTCCACATCCCTACGGTATTGCGGTGAATCTGGAGCGCCTCCATGAGCGAGTTCCCCAGACTCCTTCGCTGTGGAGCAGTCAGGATTCTCTCCCACAACCGCTCAGCTGTTGCCAACGTGTTCACTTTTCGGCGAGTCTCGTGAAAGTAATCATATGCCTTGTCGAATGGGGTTCGCTGAGGCGTCTTTGCAGAAGTGGCAGCAACCACCACAGCACTTTTCGCCAACTCAGGTATTGGAGTCTGGCTTCTTGACATTGTCATCATTCTGGCGAACCTTTCTGATCGACCTCGCATCCGAGCGATGTCTTGGTTCAGCGTGAAATAGAATTTGGTTCGGTATGGGTTAGTGAGTTGAGGTTGGACATCGTGTCGAAAGATTGGGGGCATCGTGCCGCGAAGGTTTTTCGCGTGAGTGCCAATCCCGAAGGTAGTTAAGCCGGTCGCTCGGTCTTGGCCCTTGGGACGTCGCTAGGGTAGCTCCTCAGCAGTGCCCTATTTTCCGCCCAAGTCGATATTGATTGTGCCGAGTCGTGAGGCATCAGGCAACCTCCGCAACGGGCCGGTCGTTTTCAGCCCGGATGACCACTGTGTTCCGGAGAGCGATACGAGAGTCCCGAAATGCTTCAATGAGGCCGGGCGTTTGAAGCCCGGATGACAGTGCCTCGTGTTGTGGCGATGAGTGTTAAGCCCGGTTGAAAATGGTGGCGTTTCCCGGTGGAAAATGGCGGCGCGGGGTATTGAGGGATTCAGCGGTTTGGCTCCGGGTGAGCCTGGAAATGGGATCGGCTGAGGGCTGCGGATGGCTTGAGGAGATCCCCCGAGAGCCGAGCGAGATTCAGCCGGGTTTACGACGACGTTTGGCGTCTTGGAGGCGGTAGCTTTCGCCCTTGGTCTCCAGGATGTGGCAGCGATGCGTGAGCCGATCCAGAGCGGCACCGGTGAGACGCTCACTGCCGAGGACCTCGGTCCAGTTCTCGAACGGCAGGTTGGTAGTCACGATCAGGCTATAGCGTTCGTATGCTGTCGCGATGACATCGAACAGGAGTTCGGCCCCGGCTTTGCTGGCGGGGACGTAGCCCAGTTCATCAAGGACCAGCAGGTCGAGCTTACTCAGTGCCAGTCGGTAGCGCTGCAGCTGGCGTTCTTCTTTGGCTTCGAGGAGTTGTGTGATCAGCTCCGTGACACGAAAGAACCGCACGCGTTTGCCTTGGGCACAGGCGGCCATGCCGAACGCTGTCGCGAGGTGAGACTTGCCGGTCCCGGAGGGGCCGACCAGTA
>QWOR01000252.1 GCA_003669575.1 Planctomycetota bacterium
AAATAAGGAAACAGAATCGCAGTCAAAAGCAGCGATGTGCGAGTTCTCCAGCCAATGCAACTCGACACCAGAGCCAGAATGAACAGGGCATACAGGCCAGCTGCGACCGGAGCTGAGGGGATCGGCAGGAACCCCACCTGGTTGTAGTTGTTCCAGATCGGAGTTGGAGAACCCGACAGCGAGTAGAACTCACGCACGCGGTAAACTCGGTGCAGCGTCGGAAACAGGATCACCAGAGGGAGCAGGATCCGTACCAGAGCCATCCCGACGGGACGTTCTTCTGCAAAGAAGAAGTTGTTCAGGCGTGTCCAAACGGAAGGCTCGGTGACTGACGTTTGATCAATCCGGGCATGTTCGGTGGGGAGGGACATCATGTCACCTTCTTGAGCGGATCCAGGTTCCAGTCGGTGCGGGTTATTGCGGCGGTGCGTCTTCGGTTTCGTGGCTGGCTTGTCGAATGCGAGTCGGGGATGCGAATGATTCACTCATCATGAACGGCTGGCCCTTCATCTTCTGCTGCAGGCGAGGGTTGTTGACCACGGCCTGGTGCGACAGCCATCCGGTCCAGTCGATAGCCCGCTGGCGATATTCTCCTGTGGGAGAGAGGACACTTCGTGAACGGAAATACGTCCGCTTCTGTTTGGGGACTTCGTTCTGGGCCAGGTACATCTCGTCGGGCAGGTTGTACTTCTTGGACCAGGCTTCTTCGACGAGAGTGACCTCCGTGATTGGTTCGTGATCCGTGTGGTCCAGAATGTGAGTCGCCAGCGATGCGGTAAAGGACGCTGCTCCGTCGTAGTGGTGCCGATCGATCGATGCGAAGGGGACGAATTCCCCCCACGGCGCGGGCGTCACTTCGTAGTACTGACCGCTCTCCCCCTCGGCGATAATGTGGTGGCGAACTTCATGCGCACACCAGCCGCAGTACATATCCCAGATGATGAAATACATGCCCACATGGTCTGATTGCTTATAGCCCAGCACATGACTGAAGAGGCCAAACCCCAGCAGCGACAAGTAAGAACAGATCACAACACAGGCCATCAGGCGACGCATGCTCCAGCCTCCCTGCCAGAGAAATCCTTGATTTCAGAAGGGGTTATGCCCCAGAAATCACTGCGGAGTCAAGATGAAACCCGATTCCGGCCGAGGAGGTTCCTGATTCGCGGAAGCGGGCCAGCTCATGCGGAAGAATGTGTTCCCATCCGCACGTCCCCAGGTCAGCTCTCCGCCTTCTCCCTCGGCGGACTGGCGAGCCAGCATCAGCCCCAACCCAACGCCCGCTTCCTTAGTCGTGACAAAGGGATCGGCGATGGACTCCCCCAGGTCCGCCGGGGGGCCTTGCCCGGTATCGGTCACATCAATCGCAATGAGTTCCCCAGTGCGCCACCCTCGCACAGTAATACACCCGCCCGGACCCGCAGCTTCGATGGCATTGAGGGCCAAATTTAAAATCGCCCCCCGTGTCCGGGCCTGATCCCGGACTCGGGAGTCACTTTCTGTGAGATCGACCTGCACGCGGAAGTCGACCTGATGGTGCTTGCATACCGCATCGAGCAACCGAGACAAGTCCCCCAGAATCTGCCGCAGGTCGCCCTCTTCTGCCGGCCGGGCCTGGGGAGTTCCCAGTGCCAGCATGGCGGTGATCTGTTCCTGGGTCAGCTCCAGCTGTTGCCGGGCGACGGCGAGGCTGTCTTCCTTGTCTCCTGCGGGACAGCGCTTCTGATGCAACTGGACGGCGAGCTTGGTCCCCGTAATCGAGTTCCGCAGCGTGTGAGCCAGCCCACCGGTCAGCTGGGCCAGCAGTCGCAACCGCTCGGTCTGGGCAATCTCCCGCTCGAAGCGTCCCATGCGTTCAGCCAACTGATTGGTCGACCCCTGCAGCTCCTGCAACTCGTCCTGTGGGCCAATGAGTGGCTGTGGTCCATATCGATGCGCGGCGATCTCTGAAAGTTGGTGCTGGATCTGCTTGAGGCGTCCCACCACTCGACGTGCGAGGAACGCAGAGATCAACAAGACGACAGCTGCCGCCGCCAGACAGAGCCACGTGACCGCCTGTAGAAGTTTCGATTGAGTTTCCCAAACACTGCGGAGTGGGCGAAGGAGAACCAGTTCACGCTCACCGACGGGCGGTTGCTGCTGGGCCCGGGCAAGACGGTAGTCTTGTCCTTGCCATTCCAATTCGTTTCCTGTGGCTGCGGCCATCAGTTGCGTCGTGAGTCCGGGGAGCGTCGAGCCCTGCAGCTGTCCCTGCTGCAGGACGACCACATCGGCCCCGGAGAGTACCTTGAGCCGCTGTAACACCGCATCGTTCAGTGGAAAACTGGCAATAACCAGAGTCTGGACTTCCGCCTGCAGCTGCTCGTCGCGTTCCTGCTCGATCTGGCGGACAGCCGTGGCCACGGTGATCACACTGGTGGCAACAATGACTCCCAGCGACAGCAGGACAAAGGGGACCAGGATCTGAAGCCGCAGAGTCCAGCGCACTGCTTCGGTCTCGTATGTCTTGAGGAATGGGCTCGCCCGCGAAGGGGGCAGCCTCGCGATTGTAATGGAAATCGATCCCGACTGGCCTGTGTGCATGCCACCCTTGCCTGTTCGACAGGTCGTTCACGTATGATGTCCGGCGACGACACCCCATCGAGTGCCCGTAACGCAGTCCGTGATGCCATGTGTGCGACACCCATTCACCGAGGAGGCAACTCCATGCTGACGATTCGCTCTGCCGCGATCTGGAACTGTCTGCTCGGGCTGGCCATGTGCCTCGTTGCTGCGGGAATCGTGAATGCCCAGGACGTCCCACCCGCTGGTCCAGCGGTTGGTCCAGCCGTGCTCCAGGCCTTTGAGCAGAGCCTGATCGATGTCGTCGCGAGGTGCGAGGGAGCTGTCGTGGCGATCGCGCGAGTGATGCCTGAAGACCTGCAGCGTGAAGAGAATCCCGGGGACATCTTCGGTTCCCGACTTCCTCCCAGCCCGGTCGACCCGTCATTCATCCCGCTGGAGTTCGCCAGTGGTGTCATTCTGGCCCGTGAGCCCGACGATGGATCGCGGTACGTGCTGACACCCCGGCACGTCATCACCGGCAGTCGTCGTCGCGGAGCCAGCCGGCAGGACGAAGCTCGCTACTTCATCAAGCTCGCCACAAAACACGTCGTGGCCGGGACACTCTTTAACCAGGACGAACGCAGCGACCTGGCGATTCTGAAACTCGAACTGGAGCCTTCGGGACTCACCCCGGACAAAGTGCCGACATTCACCTTTGGAGAAGCCGAGAAGCTTCGTAAGGGCAGCCTCGTCCTCGGACTGGGAAACCCCTATGCCATCGCCCGCGATGGTTCTGCCAGCGTGAGTCTCGGCATGATCAGCAACATTTCGAGGCGTCCCTCCGAAGGTGAAGTGCGTCCGAACTCGGGTGACGAATCGGGCACGATCTTCGAGTATGGTGCCCTGCTGCATGTGGACCTGCGGCTGCAACTCGGGACCAGCGGTGCAGCTGTGGTCAACCCCGAGGGGAAGCTGGTGGGCATGGCGACTTCGCTGGCCGCCTTGCGGGGGTATGAGTCATCGGTTGGCTTTGCAATTCCGTTTGACAGCGAGGTTCGCCGGATCGTGAATTCGCTCCTCGATGGAAATGAAGTCGAGTACGGTTATCTCGGTGTCGTTCCCGACGACACGCTCTTAAGCATGCACACCGATAAAGAGGGGAAGGCCCTCCCCGTCACCTCAGCCAAGCTGTCGGTGGTCGGTTATGAATCGCCTGCCGATCAGGCCGACTTAAAGAGCGGTGACTGTATCCTGGCGATCAACGACCAGCCCATTACCGGCAAGGCCGACCTCATGTTGAAGGTCGGACTACTGGGGCCGGACGCCATGGCTCGCCTCGATGTCTGGCGTCCGGGTCGCAACGAGCGGCTGGAACGCACGGTACGGCTCGGGAAGTGGCCGGTCTACGACGACAGCTCCATCATCGCTCCCCACCCCCGCCACCCGGTCTGGCGCGGCATCCGGGTCGATTACCCCACGGCCCGCCGCCGCTACATGCCGACCGATTCCATGATCCGCTATCCCCGGGCTGTCGTCGTGACCTCAGCCGAAGAGGGGGAGCCCGGTTTCTTCGCGGGTCTGCGAGTGGGTGATTTCATCGCACAAGTCGCGGGGAAACCCGTGCAAACGCCACTGGAGTTCTCCATGGCAGTCGACAGCCAGACAGAACCTGTGGAACTGACGCTGCTCGATGGCCGCGAAGTGTCGGTCGAACCCTGATCCACCAACCCGAAGCGCATTCCATCTTCGCTGACATTTGAAAACACTCTGCGGCATGACTTTCCCTTTGCGACCAACTTCAAGCCAACTTCGAGACTGGGACAACACCCACGTCTGGCATCCATTCACAGCCATGCAGGCCTACCGCGAGGAGGAAGCCCCAATCATCGAATCGGGCGACGGCTTCGAGGTGATCGATGTCGCTGGGAGGCGTTACCTCGATGGGACCTCGTCGCTGTGGTGTAACGTCCACGGTCACCGCGTCCCGGCAATCGACGAAGCCATACGCGATCAGTTGAACCGGATCGGGCACTCGACTCTGCTGGGGCTTGGCTCGCCTCCATCAATCGAACTCGCTCGCATGCTCGTGGAGCGAGTGCCCCCAGGGCTGACCAAGGTCTTCTACTCCGACAGTGGTGCCACAGCTGTGGAGGCGGCCCTCAAAATCGCCGTGCAATCGCACCGCCAGAAGCCGGGCGGTGGCGAGGACCGGACGCTCTTTGCAGCGATCGGCGGGGGTTACCACGGAGACACTCTGGGAGCGGTCAGCGTCGGCCGCGTGGAACGCTTCCACTCCATGTACGGCGGGCTCCTCTTCCCGACGATCATGCTCCCCTGTCCCAGCGGATATCGCCTGCCCGAAGGCCACGACGCTGCCAGCTGGCTGGCACATTGCGAAGCCGAGCTGGAACGTGTGGTGACCGAGCACCGCCACGAACTGGCTGCCCTGATCATCGAACCACTGGTGCAGGGAGCTGCCGGGATTCAGGTGCATCCGCCGGGGTATCTGCGGAAGGTTCGCGAAGTCACCCGGCGGCATGGCATCCTGCTGATCGCCGATGAAGTGGCTGTCGGGTTCGGTCGCACGGGGACACTCTTTGCATGTGAGCAGGAACAGGTGGAGCCCGACTTGCTCTGTCTGGGCAAGGGGATCAGCGGTGGGTATCTTCCGCTGGCCGCGACGCTGTGTACGGACGCGATCTTCGAGAACTTCCTCGGACCGCCAGAAGCTGGCCGCACCTTCTATCATGGTCACACTTACACCGGGAACGCCCTCGGTTGTGCAGCTGCGATCGCGTCGCTCCAGTTGTTCGAGCGGAACCATGTGCTGGAGAACGTGAATGCCAACGCGGTGTTGATTGAGCGGGAACTCGCCCCGTTGCTATCTCATCCGCATGTTGGTCAGATTCGCCAGCGTGGAATCCTGATCGGGATTGAGTTGGTGCAGGATCGTTCCACTCAACTCTACTTTCCGTCGAAACTACGAATGGGGCACCAGGTCACGCTGGCGGCCCGCCGTCGAGGCGCGATCATTCGACCAATTGGCGATGTGGTCACCCTGATTCCTGCTCCCGCGATGCCCGGTGACCTGGTACGGCGTGTATGCCAGACACTGCTGGAATCGATCGACGAGGCGACTCGCTCGGCTTAAAAGGCTGATCGAGCAGAGAGAGACAGACAGGAATGTCTGCCCTGCTAATGGAATTCAATGTCCCACACTTCCATCGAACCTCCGCCCCCCGCATTAAGCCGCAGCCGCTTCCTCACTCTGGCGGCGTGGGTGCAGGGCGGCGTCGTGTTCTTTGCATTCCTGATTGGCTGGGCCATCCATCTGGATCCGCTGTCGTTGATCCGCTGGGATTCGCAAAGTCTGCTGTTCGGCCTGTTGGCTGTCGTTCCGATGTTCGGGCTGTATCTCTTCAGTCCGGGACTTCGCAAACTCGCGATCAACTCGCTGGGCGAGTCGCTCAGCCAGTGCCGATGGTACGACCTGGTGGTGTTAGCAGCTCTCGCGGGAGTGGGCGAGGAACTCCTGTTTCGCGGAGTGATCTATTCGGGACTCAGCCGGATCAACCCGTGGTTGGCTGTGATTGCCAGCAATGTGGCGTTTGGCCTGTTGCACGCTCTGTCTCGGAACTACTTTCTGACGACGACTGCGATTGGCTTTGCGATGCACTACCTGGCCAATGCGACCGGGGAGCGGAATCTGCTCGCTCCGATCGTGGCCCATGGGATTTATGATTTCATCGCGTTCTACCTCTTGATTCGAGAGTGGAAGAAGCTCTCGCCTGCAGAACGAACAGGGTGACATGCAACTCCGGAGTTGTCAGCCTTGCAAGTCATAAGCTCGAATTCATGGACCAACACGGGCTGATGCGACGCGGTCGGGAGGCAAAGTCCGACAGTTGTTATACACTGGTGCCATGACTGCCGACTCTCCAGCGACGACACCCGTTCTTTCCTTGGAAGCGATTGAGACCCTCGTGTCTCAGGCCGATCCTCGCGTGCTGTTCGTGGAGCCCCGAATTCTGCGTCGGGTGATCATTCAGGATCGGCGAATTCCGGGTCTCGGCTTGCGAGTGCCGCATTCCCGGGTCTACACAATCGAGCGAGAGCGGCTGCTGGTCATCGCCGACCGCTCGGAGCTGGGGCTGTCACCCGCTGAGGAACTCCCGCGTCGCATTATCCTGCTGGGTCGCCCGACCGACGATGAAGAGTTCGCCCGCCTCACGAGCGAAGAGCGGCTGCATTATTTCTGGCGTCTGGCCTTTCACGGCCGGGTTCATGCCGAGGTCGAGCAGCGAATCGAAGACCAGTTGCTCAATTCCACTCAGATCGCCGGATTCATTCAGCTGATCGGAGCGGGTGAGTTTGCCGAGATTCGGCAGGTGCTCGCCAAAGACGAACTGCTGCTCCCGCCACAGGACGACGAAGGAGCGTTCGTTGAGTTCATGGCCGTCGCTCTTGAACTCAAGTACTTCGCTCCCTGGGACCAGAAACTGTTCTTTCCCGCGATTCGTGACTGGAGAGCGCTCGATCCGATCTGGAATCAGCTGCCCCACGAACTCTGGTACCGCGAGACTCAGCCGGTCGGCACGCCGGAACGAATCGTTCCACATGGAGCTGAGGCGACGCGGTCTGGCAGTCCACGCCACGAATCAGACAAGCCGGTCCCAGTGGCCACTCACCGGACCGTGGCCCATGACCCGCCGCTGTCTGCCCGACTGCTGACCAAAGCGGAGCGTGCGAGCAAGGTCGGGAACCAGGTGAAGGCAGCGATTCTTTGCCTGCGGGCCCAGAAGTCGGATCCAGGTTCAGCGGAGAACCACCGGCGTGCGGCTGAGGACTATCTCCTGTTGCTGGCGAAACGACTCCAGGCCGTCTGGAAGCTGAGCGACTCCGAAATGGAAGCGTGGTGGCAGGCCCTGTGTCCGCTGCTCGACCGGGCCTTGCTGGGATATCGCAGCCTCGAAGCTCGCATTCTCTATGACCTGCAGAAGGTCTGCGTGGCCCATGAACGCGGTGTCTACCGCTTCGACGTGTGGCGCTGGCTGCTGACGTTCGGCAGGGCTCCGCTGCGACGACAATTGCCCCTGCTGGAGACCGTACAGAGTGCGAAGTACCTGCGAACCACCGCAGACCGGGCCTCATCGATCCGCATCTCAGCCACCGATCGCCAGCGACTGCTGACACTGATTCGCGAAGTACAAACTCGCTCCGATCAGAACCTGCGTCAGACGGTTCGGCCTTTGATTGAATCGACGTTTGATGACGTGGGGTTAGTTCCACAGAACATTCCTGAGCGGGTCGCCCGCCGCAAAGTGATCGAGAGCCTTCTCGACCGACTGGTCGAACGCGGGTTCATCACGATGGGCGATGTGCGAGATGCCCTCTCGCAAAACAGCCTGAAACTGCCTGATGTGTCCGGGCCGCTGGAACTGGCCTGGGGGGATCGACTGCTGAGAGCTGATCGCAAGCTGGCGCAGGTTCTGGATGGTGTCTACCGTCCGGGAGCTGTCTATCTGCGGGCGTCGCAGCGGCTCAGTTCATTGGCGTTCGGGACGGGAATCGGCCGTCTCCTGGTGAGGCACGTGGTGCTCCCCTTCGGAGGCGCTTACATCGCGCTGGCGGTGCTGCTGCACGTGTGGGAAGGATTCTTCCCGGCACCGGTCGTACCTCCAACTCCCGTCGTGACTCAAGTTCAGTCCGCTCAACCCGGCGCAGCAGCGCCCGCTCCGGAAACGGCTCCGTCGGCGACTGACACTGTTTTGGAACCGAACGCATCTCCACCGACGGAAACTCCTGCCGAAGGGAAGCCGAGTACCGCTGGGCAGGTTGCCGAAACCAACTCCGCCCCGTCAGCGACGCCAACGCCCGAAGGGGCCGAGGAAGAAGAGGACGAGAAACCCGCCAAGACAAAGCAATCTGCTCCGCTCAGCGGGGTCGTCGAGACCATTCAAGGTGCGGGCGAAAATCTGGCCGCCAAGGCCGCCGACGCGCTGGGGTCAGCCAGCAAAAGTAACACAGCTGCGGCAGAACTGGCTCAGAAGAAGAAGCTTCCCCAGTCGTTTTACGCGACTTGGGCGGTTCTCGGAATCTTCCTATGGATGATTCTGCATCGTGCGAAGTTCCGTCGCAGCGTGGTCAAGTACCTGACCCGCATGTGGAATGCGTCTCGCTGGCTGGTCTATGAACTCCCGGTGTCGGTCATCGACTCTCCGCTGGTCCACCGCGTTCTTGATAGCCGGGGCTTTGCGATCTTCAAGAGTTACGTTCTCCGCCCGGCAATGGTGACACTGGTTCTGGTGGGGACTGCTCAGCTCCTGTTCTTCAAGTCGTTATCCCTTAGAACATGGTTTGATAACTTTCTCATTCTGAATCTGTTTCTGAACTCACCGGCGGGCCGTTCGCTGGAAGAGCGCGTACTGGATATCTGTGTCCGAGCCTGGCACGAGTTGCGATTCCGCATTTTCGCTGTGATTTACCATCTGGTGATGGATCTGTTCTACGACGCGATGCAGTGGATCGAGCAGTCGCTGTACACCGTGGATGAGTGGTTGCGATTCCGTTCAGGCGACCCGAGAAGGTTTGTGCTGCTGAAGATCATCATTGGGTCGGTCTGGGCGATCGTGTCGTATGTGATCCGCTTTGTGGTCACGCTGCTGGTCGAGCCGCAGATCAATCCGATTAAGCACTTCCCGGTGGTGACGATCTCTCACAAGATCCTGTTGCCCTACACATTCCACCTGAAGACGCTGATCCATAACTCCGTTGGCGTGACTCGCATGACCGAGGCCACGGCGCTCGCCATCGCCAGTACGATCGTGTTGCTGGCTCCGGGCGTGATCGGGTTCCTCGTCTGGGAACTGAAAGAGAACTGGCAGCTGTATGTCGCGAACCGCCCGAAAGGGATGCGTCCTGTTCGTGTGGGAAGCCATGGCGAGTCGATCTCCGGACTGTTACGACCGGGGTTCCGCTCCGGCACGCTCGCCAAGATTTACACCAAGCTGCGCAGTGCGCTGCGTCTGGAGTCCGACCCAGGACATGGATATCGCTCAACACGCCAACTGGCGGCCATTGATGAGGTCAGTCTGTCTGTTCGACGTTTCGTGGAGCGAGACTTCTGTGCTCTGCTGGAGGAGACCCATCTGCTCGGGGGAGCCCAAGTCTTTCTGAAGAAATTGCTCCCGGCCACCAATCGATTTGATATCGAGCTGCACAACTCTCACCATCCCGATCGACCCGCCATTTTACGTTGGGAAGATCTGGAAGGGTGGCTGCTGGCCAGTGTTGTCGAACTGGGGTGGATGGCTGACCTGCCAGTGGAGGTACAGCGTCAGCTGAACACCGCGCTCACCGGGCTCTACAAACATGCGGGCGTCGACATTACGCGAGAGCAGGTGCTCACTGCCGTGGGTGAAGAGGGACGCCACAAATCGGAGTTGGTGCTGGAGTTGACTCACACTGCGGTCCAGCTTGTCCCGCTGAATCACACGCACTCGGCACTCCGAACGATCGTCTACCCTTTGCACTCCGAAGGAGCGACGATTCATCCCCTGACCGCCAGTGGAAGCACTTCGTTTTCTGGCCCGATTGTTGCGCGCAGCCAGCTCCTGTTTCAGGATGTCGAGCTCGACTGGGCTCAATGGGTCGAGCAATGGCCTGGACCGATGCAAACTCCCGACAAGCCCGCTCACTTGCCCGATCTTCTGGGCCTCCGACGACTCGCCTGACACCTCGTTCGTGGAGTCGATAGAGCGGCATTCACGCTCATCCGACGGGTATCGGAAATAGAAATCTCCCTGCAACAGCTGCACGACTTTCTGCAGGTCTTGCAATGAGGCAGGAATCACATCGATGTCGCGATGTCGCGAATCTGATTCAGGCCTCACCGTTAAAGTCTCGCCAGCCTACCGACCTTGAACCGGACAGTTTCCCTGACCGGCAACTCTTGCCACTCTTTGATCTTTCAGACTTTTGGCATTCTGCGTGCATTACTTCAGAACATCCCGCAGCCATCGAAATGATGGCGACCGTCTCGCCCGCGAATTCTCCGACATGTAGCTCGAGATCGAACGAGATAGGCCCCCCGCGGTGCCTTTCACCTGGAGATTCTCATGTTCACCTCTCGTCTCAGTATCGTCATCGTGTCCACATTGGCTTGTCTCCCTGCCGTCGCTCAAGCCCAGGGGCCATGGCCCACCATGAGCCAGCCCTCGTTCTTCTCACCGGTCCAGGAGTTCTTCACCCCGCGTTCGTACTCGACCTACTACTCGCAGCCGACGTATGGCCAGACATATGGAACGCAGATCGTTCCTGGTGTTCCGCAGTGTGCGAATGGCCAGTGTCGGCAGTCTTGTCCGAATGGACAGTGCACCACCGGTAATGGTTGTGCAAACGGGCAGTGCACGATTCCATCGCGGAGCTACTACCAGCCGTCGATCAACTCGAATGGCAACTGTGCGAATGGAACCTGTCGTCCCAACACAAGCTGCCCGAATGGTCAGTGCGGTCGGAACACCGGATTCTTTAGCGGTCTGAACTTTGGTTCGTCACGTCCCAACATGCCGAACACGACGATCGGACTGCGTCCTCTGACTCCCAGCCAGCCTGTCTACCAGGCCCCCGCTCGTGGAGGACAGGTGAACCGCCTTGTTCCCCTGGACGGTGGCTTCAATGGAAACAGTGGGTACACCGCGCCTCAAGCACCGATGTACCGCGACCGCGAATCGATGGTGCCCCAGAACAACAACTTTGCCAATGACCCCACCGTGCGTCTCCAATAGTCATCCCATGACCGGCGACGCACTGTGATCAACCAAAAAACAACACCCCCAGCGATCTTGATCCTGGGGGTGTTTACGTTATCAGGGCATGGCCGTGAAAACCTGACTGTTATTTTCGCGACAGAGCCGGGTCACTTAGCCCCGCCTCAGCGAACCCTTTCGCCCGCAGCTGGCAGCTGTCGCAATGACCACAAGGTACTCCTTCGGGCGACGGGTCGTAACAACTATGGGTCTGTCCATAATCGACGCCCAGCTGATTCCCCAGCTCGATAATCTGGGCCTTGGTCAACTGGATCAGCGGAGTATGGATCTGAAACCGCGTCCCCTCGACGCCTGCCTTGGTGGCCAGGTTCGCCAGCTGTTCAAACGCACTGATGAACTCCGGGCGGCAGTCGGGATATCCGCTGTAATCGACGGCGTTCACCCCCAGGAAGAGATCGTGTGCCCCCAGCACTTCGGCCCAGCCCAGCGCCACCGACAGGAAGATCGTGTTGCGTGCGGGGACATAAGTGATCGGGATGCCCGTCGACATCTCGGACTCGGCCCGATCCTTGGGGACCTCGATTTCCGAAGTCAATGCCGACCGGCAAAACACACGCAGGTCGAGCTGGCACACCCGATGCTCGACAGCTCCCAGCGACTTGCTCACCCGGGCCGCCGCGTCCAGTTCGTGCCGGTGACGCTGTCCATAATCAAACGACAACGCGTGACAGGCGTACCCCTGACTGCGAGCCACAGCCAGAACCGTCGCCGAGTCGAGCCCCCCGCTTAGTAACACCACTGCTGGCTGCATGCCACTCACCCGAAATCGCTCCGCGACGGCACTGGCTCGGAGCATGTGCATAGAATCGTCGCCACGATTTATAAGCGCTCCATGGCTGGATTGCACCCGGCACACCCGGTCTCCCGCCCGGATGACAACAGGACACCTGCAAAATCAGACTTCGAGTGCAGTCAATCAAGGCGAACCGACAAACAAGAAAATTCGCCAACGTAATGATTCTGCCGCTTATTCCTTTTGGATGTTTCCTCCAATGTACGTTTCCTCAAAAAACGCTGCCTGGATGTCGTGAATTTCACCGCTCGTGATGCCATTTCGCCACATCACACGACTGCGTGCCTGGTTCAGCGCGGGTGATTTTATGATTTTTCCACGTGTCACCCGGACCAGGCTCGATCGCGAACTAGGTTTGTTTTACTCGAAGAGGTGTTCAGACACCTGATCTCCTTTCATCCTCGGTTCAGTGATTCATGCGTCCCTTTCGGCTCAACTCGAAACAACCGCGTCGACGCCTCGGAACGACGGCCGTCGAGGTAGCCGTGACGATGCCTGTGTTCCTGATCTTTGCTTGTGGTCTCATGGAGGCCAGTCACGCCATGATGATCGTCGACAGCCTCGATGCAGCCGCCCGTCAGGCGGCTCGATACGGATCGGTCGACGAGATCACGACCGCCCAGACGATCACCAAAGCCAAAGCCATCGTCGCTCAGTCGTTTCGAACTGTCCCGACGGTCTTGGTTAAAGACGCCAGCTCGTTCGACACCGCGAACTTCAACGCATCGAACATCAACTACACCTCGCTTCCGGACAAAGAGCTGAGTACTGCGTCTGACGACCAGATGTTCATTGTTCGGATTTCCGTGCCCTACAACAGCGTGGCACTTCTTCCTCCTTTCTGGATCAAAAACATCACCCTCTCTGGCCAGGCGGTGATGCGTCACGAATAGCCTCTTCCCTGTCAGGCTCTCGAACGCAACGGCATCAGAAGGACCTCGTCATGTTTCGACACACTCCCTCCAATCAGAAGCCGAGAAAACGACTCGGCGCAGCTGCCGTTGAAATGGCAATGGTGCTCCCATTGTTCATGACTGTGACGTTTGGTTCGATCGAGATTGGTCATGCCCTGAACGTGTCCCAAAAGCTCAGCGCTGTGGTTCGCGATGGGGGGCGACTGGCCTCGAAGGACGTCGATCCGGCCCTGCTGGCGGGCGGAATCACCGCCAACCAGAAGGTCATCAACGACATCAAGAACATGCTGAAGGCTGAAGGCTACAACACGACCAATGTCATCGTCACGATCACATATGCCGACGGCGCCAACGTGGGCCAGCCCTTCGATATCTCGCTTTCCACGAATCAATACAAGCTCATGAGGATCAGGCTGACGGTTCCCTACTCCGACGTAGGAATCTTCCCCATGAAGATCAGTTCCAGCGCCCTGCTTGATGCGGAACTGGTCACGGCCAAAGGCCGCGCCACCATGAACCTTTAGTCACGACACAACGCCAACCCTCGATCGACTCACTGAGTAGCAACCTATCCAGGACTGGGAGACTGAAAATGCAATCTGCATTCGAGCCACAGGAAACGTGGATCTCTGAATTCCGTCAGAAAAGACGAGGCGTATTTATCGTTGTGATGGCAGTCTCGATGGCTGCATGTCTGGCGTTTGTGGCGTTCTCGGTAGACACCGGCATGGTGATCCTCAACCAGACCCGCATGCAAAACAGCGTCGACGCAGCTGCTCTCGCAGCTGCCAATGAGATCAGCCATGCCGTCGAAACGGCCACCGCCAACGTGGGCGCCATCACGACCTATGCCCTGGCTCAATCCCGGCTCAAGGCTCAGTCGGTCGCCGCCCTCAACGGGGTCTATATCGACCCGAACACTGACGTTCAGTTCGGTCGCTGGCAGCTGAATCAGGCGACTCAAACGTCGTCAATCACCTGGGGGGCGACTCCGTCCAATGCCGTGAAGGTCACGGCCCGTCGCACCAACGCCGACACGACTCAGCCCGATGGTCAGGTCAAGACCCTGTTTGCAGGTGTCTTTGGAAAGAAAGCGGTTTCGATCACGACTACCGGAACGGCGTACATCGAGTCACGTGACATTGGCATGGTACTCGACTACTCCGCTTCGATGAACGACGACAGCTGCTATGACGCGCTCAGCACTCGCAACCGGGCTGCGCTCGACACCAATATGGAGCAGATCTACAACCAGCTCGACGCTGTACGAGACTTCGGCTCGATGACTTTTACTCCTCGCTGGTTCCAGTGGACGACAAACGCCACGTCTCCTGACGACCGCTATGCGACCGTCGTCTTCAAAAACAGTTCTGTCGATGTCACGACAAACAGCACCATGACGGGTGTCACATTGTATTCTGGCTCGAACTCGACCAGTCCCACAGCCTCGGGCACATCGGGCACGTACACCTACTCGTCAAAATCAATCGACAAGGTGGCTGTGACGATGAAGGGGAACCTGGCTCCAACGACTGGGGCGGCGACCTACAATACCTGGACCGCCAACGTCACCTTCAACAACAGTACGAGCAACGTGGTGTCGGTGACGGCCAACAAGAGCATGCTGGCCATTCGATTGACCTATGCAGACAACACGACTCAGGACTTCACGGTCGCCAGCCTCGCCAGTACATCAGTGACTGGAAACGGAAAGTATGTCAAATCCGCTCGCGTGACCTTCGCCTCATCGGGAAGTCCCACTGCGACTGCGAACAATCCTGCTGGTACAACGCAGCCTTCCAACTTCTCATCGACGACTCTGACTGTGCAAATGACGGATGCCAATATTCAGTCGTGGCTCGCTCTGCCCACCTACCCATGGGGATCGACAGGCAGCTGGTCCGAATTCTTCACCCACTGCAAAACGGACAGCACGATCAACTCGGCGGGACACCGTTACAAATTCGGTGGTGCCTGCCTGGTGAACTACCTGCTCAGGAACGAGTACCAGTACAACCAGTGCAACGACCTGTGGCGGACCTCACACTATCCTTTCCACTCCTGTAAGCAGGGCGCTCTGCTGTTCTGCGACTTCCTGGAAGACCTGGGATTCGGGGATGAAGTCGGAGCTGTCAGCTTCGACGTGAATTCCCGGCGTGAAGAGATACTGGACTACGATGGTTACAGTATCAACATCTCTGCCAATCCTGTCTGCAACGACTTTGAAAGCATTCGTCAGATTGTTCGTCACCGTCAGGCGGCCCACTACTCCGGAAACACGAACATCGGAGCTGGAATTTATCAGGGACGCATGATGCTGGATGCATCCAAACGTCCCGGAACTCGTCCCACTCTGCTGATTCTGACCGACGGTGCGCCCACCGCGCAGGACTCCGGATGGACCTTCCCGTCCGATTGGAACTGGAACGCTCTGTTCGACTACGACGGGGATGGGACCGCGAACTACACCTCGACCGACTCGAATGCGAAGTACGGTCTGATGCGGGCCAAGGAAGCTGTCGATGCGGGTTATACGATCCACACGATGACCGTGGGTCTGGGTGGCGACCCGGCTTACATGGAAGCGATCGCTCACCTGGGTGGTGGAATCACCATCACTGTCCCCGGCGATCAGACCGTGGAGCAGATGGAGGCCGATATTCTGGTGGCCTTCAACAAGATTGCCGCGTTCGTTCCTCCCGCCCGACTGGTCAAACCTCAATAAGCCAACCCGGGAATGACCAAGGGCGAGGTTGCCACAGCAACCTCGCCCTTTTTTGTTTTTCCGCTGGATCATAATCGGTTCGGAACGACAACCCGGCCCTGGTTATCGAACCATCGAAGGTCCATCCCATCCGGCAACCGTAGCGTCCGGAGCGAGGATGTAGATCTCGACACGGCGATTCTGCTGACGACCGGAGTCGTCCGCATTGGCGGTCACGGGCTGGAACTTGTTATAGCCCGCGACACCCATCCGCGGTTCGTCGAGACCAATCTTGGCCAGACTCTTGACGACAGCTGTCGATCGATGGGCAGAGAGATCCCAGTTGGTCTCGTGCTTTGCTCTGGTGCCAGCCTTCACGATTTCCTGATCATCGGTATGACCGACCACCAGAATGTGGAACTGTTTGGCATCTGGATCGTTCATGATGCTCGCGAACTCGCGGAGCAACTCGACTCCTTCGGGTCGGACAACATCACTGCCGGAGGGGAACAGCAGATCGCCATTGAAACGGCTGACTCCAGTCACCGGATCGAATTCGAATTCCGGATACTTCTTCGCCAGTTCCTCGAAGCGACGATTCGTTCCACCGCCCAGAGGATTCTTCAATCCGGTCAGTAAGGTCGAGTACTTCTCATTCAGAGCGGCCCGCTCTGCGCTGAGGTTTTCCAGACGCTGATTCGCGACGTCCAGATTTTGCTGAGCCGCCGCCAGAGACTGCTCCAGCTGGCTGTTCTGTTCCGCCAGCTGTCCAGCCATCTCGGCCTGGCCAGCCAGATCCTGGTTCTCGCGATACAGTTGCAGGGTTCGCAGCTGGGCACGACGGAGTTCATTCTTGCGACGCCGATACTGGCGACAGCCGCACCCCGATGTGGAGAGCAGTAAGGCGATCAGAAGGCTGGCAATCAGCGAACGTTGCAGCAGGCGTGGCATGATGGTCTCCGGAATCCGGAAGGCGCAATCGTTCCACATCGTCGACGACACCAGCCTATGGGTAGACCGGTAGCGGCACGCGAAGGGACGCGATTCAATCGTGAACGGGGGGGAAAGGTTCGAGGCAGGTGGCTCTACCCCAAGGGGCGGAACCGTTCGCGGAATGAGCGAGTGAGAAACTCGCAGACCACTCCGGCGAGGCAGGGCGTGACTTGTCGTCACCCGGACGACTTATCACGAAATCGACTTGTACGGGCTTTTTTTCTCAAGTGCCAGACAAACCGTGCCGATAGAAATATGTTCGGCAGCTTTCGCCGGATTTCCCTGCCTTTCGAGCGGGAGTATTTTCCAAAAACTACCCGTAAGACTTTTACAAATAACGCTTTATACCAAACAGTGATTTGTCGCGGGGATCCAGCCTCGTACGGACGTCCATCGGGCAGAGATCCCACATCTCGTCCCGAATCACGACGCTGGCTGATCAGATTTAGAAACAGATCGGCGGGAAGATTGTTCAGAAGTTGAACATCTGGAGAACGAAGCACGATTTCCGCATCTCGCCCCACCCCCAAGCTGGATGTACCGCAACACGTTCAAAAATATGCACTTGCAGCACATTCTGATCAGAAGAGCTAGATTCAAGTTGTAACGATTATTCCGTCGGCACTGGTTATGCAGATATTTCCTGGCGTAACGAATACCCGGTTGCCCAACGCAACGGAGCATCCCCGCGGGGTGGAGTGAGATACCACCCAGGAGTCTGCTGATCCCGGCCTCAACGCGACATGCTCCGGATTCCTTCCAGTGGCGAGTCACTCGGTAGAGTGGCTCGCCACTGTGCGTTTTGGTGGGCTGGTAGCGGATCGCTGACAGCGAATGGCCAGAATCCAGGTCAACGCCGTCGAGATGGACCGGCTTGCTTGTTCGGCGTGGGTGCTGCGGGAATAATCGCTGGCGTCATTCTCAACTGCCCGTGTCTTCTTGATGGACCTCACATAGCGATGGCCCAGTGCGATCAGGGATATCTGTGCGAGGTCTGTGGCGATCCCGTCGAGTTCGTCGAAGGGAGCGACCTGTATCTCCGTTACATCCTCGGCGAGGTTGAAGCGAGAGCCCTGTTGTCGACTCCGGAGCGGCACCTGCGTTGTAACCCCGTTGTCGCTCAGTTCATCGTGGACCCTGCCTTTGAGACCGTCACTGTCGACGGCCCGTTTAATAAGGCCGAGATGGACCATGCCTCGGTCGAGGCCCGCGAATCGTTGGTGACCCGGGCCTGGAAGCGGCTTCAGGAAGTACGGCAACTCGGTCTTCCGATCTCCGAGTATCCGCTGCCGGAAGTTCTGGAACGCAGAGCCCAACGTCTCCCCGGTGGCCGG